>JAGRAT010000100.1 GCA_020434495.1 Bdellovibrionales bacterium
CTTGTCTGCTCACTCATTCAAGAATTCCTGATACTGTGCTACCATATCCCATTAAGATTTGAGAAGATAATTGAATAGAGTTGGCGTGCTGAATAAAAAGATTTTCACCCAACCTGTTGAAGAGCTCTCGTATGGCACACTATCCCGAAGTCATGTATTGGAAAAACACCTACGGGCACCCTGGTGTTTTGGATAAGCGCGCGGTTGAAACCTTTATGGACTGTGAAACCGCAGAACGAGTAAGTGGCTTGCGAAATCAACTCTATGCCATTTCTCAAGGAAAATACGACGACGCACTCTTTACCAAGCTTCTCGGTCCAGATCGAAAGCAGCGACATGGCACCTATCAAGATTGGGCGAAATTCATGTTGCAGTGGATGGCCGGCTACAAGAGCTAGCCTATTTTTTTGATCGGTGCTCTTTCATGAACTCCTGGTGATGGTCAGAGATCACCTGCAAAACTTCCTCAGGAGTATCAACAATAGTGATCACATCAAAGTCTTTCGCACTCACCAGACCACGAGCAAGGACGACCTCCTTCATCCAGTCGACCAAACCGGTCCAAAAGTTCTTATCCATCAACACAATAGGTCTTGGTGAGAGATGCTTCACCTGAATAAGCTGCCAAGAAAAGAAAAGTTCAAGCAGTGTCCCGATTCCCCCCGGTGTTGCGACGATAGAATTCGATAACCGCATAAAATCATCGAGACGAGAGGAGAACTTGTGGTGATGTCGCTTTACATCAAGGTGGCTGTTTGGCTCTGGTTCAAAATCAAGCTCAATCGAGAGACCAAATGACATACTCTTTGACTGCTTCTCCTCCTGTCCGAGCTTGGCTCCCTTATTCCCGGCTTCCATAAGACCCGGACCACCGCCTGTAAGGATATCGATGCCCTCCCAGGCAAGCATTCGCGCCAATGAAAAGACGTCGTTGTACTCCACACTCTCTGGCTTAATTCGTGCGCTTCCAAAGATACACACCCGATAAAACTGCCCATCATCAAGATCGTGGAGTTGTTTCTCTATCACGAGCGTACGCTGATACAGGCTGCGTAGCCGCTCATCCAAATGCTTCCGTTGTTCTTTCCGATTTTGACGAATCTCTTCCTGCTCTGCGATCTTCTCCGGATCGCCTACGGTATTTTCACTTTGATCTGTCATTACTTCATCTTTGTCTAAAGTTACCCTTATTGAGATGCAGACGAGGCTCCAATAGATAAAAGAAAGGTTCTACTGGATTTTAACTGGGGCTCTCAAGATTTTTATCAGGGGTCGGAACGGTCGCCTCGCCCCTCTCCGCTCCACCCAGGATACGAACCTCTGTATCTCTCTCCATTGAATCTTTCATACCCGTTGATGATTCACTCTCTACATGAAGCTGTAATGGGACAATGGGTCTAGCACCCTCTGACTTAGCAATTACGGGATCTCTTGCAAAGGAATCTTCAGATGCAAGCTGCTCCATAACGATGCGCGTCCAGGCTTCCCATCCTCGAAGACTCACCCGTTCCTCAACGAGTTCTTCAAGAACATCGGTAGAATCTCCTTCATGGGCATCACAAAGTGTCTGTAAGGAACTCTCGAGGAATCGAACCGCTTTTAGTAGATCATCAAAGTGAGAGGGAAGGATTCTTCCAGCTGGCGCCCTCTCGGTCCGTAGCCGAGCTCGCTCAAGCGCCTTTCGTAATTCGGAAGACGCCTGCTCCAATTCACTAAGCTCCTGCTGACGCAACGGCGTACTGAAGAGCCGAGGATTGTGATGGGGATGGAAGTAGCGGTAAATATCCATAGCAAAAAGCCCGCTTCGACAGTAAAGTGAGACGGGTCTTCCCACAAGGGATCAAATATAACGGTACTTCGCCAAAGAGAAGGCAGATAGGGCTGAGAGGGGAATGAGAGCCCTTCTCGAAAATGAATTATGGACTACGTACTGATAGCAATGTGGGTTCTGGTGCCAGTTGCCTTTTTCCTCATGGCACTCTGGAGCTGGCTCGAACAATCCACTCAGGTCCGTAAAGGGAAGAAGCGCTCCGAAGAACCTCAAGATCTCACCAAACAAGCGATCTTCCTCTCCATCTGCTCCATTATTGCTTGGGGTGTGGACGCCCTGATCATTCAAAGTGGATCTGTGGATTTTCTGTTTGGAGAATGGACACCAAAACCGATGGTACGGTTCTTCGTTTATCCACTCATCCTCTACATTGGTGCGGTCACCGTGGGGCAAACAAAGCGCCCAAGTATCGATAAACTCCCCCGCCCCTCAGAAAAGTACCGCAACAAATGAACGAGTCCCCTCATATCGCGAAGACTGCTCATCTCATCGCTGGAGTAGACGAAGTCGGACGTGGACCGATAGCCGGGCCGGTGGTGATCGCCGCCGTCATACTTCCAGAGCAAAGCAACGGCACACACTACGACGACTCCAAAGCCCTCTCAGAGGAAAAACGCGATCGGCTCGCTGACGAGATCCTAAAAGAGGCGATCGATTGGGTCCTCATCGCCCTCGGACCGCGCACGATTGATGAGCTAAACATTCTTGGAGCAACAAAGAGAGCAATGATTACCGCCATTGAAATGCTCAATGCATCTATGGCCTTAGTCGATGGAAACATGAAACTGGAAACTTCCAGACCGTATCGATCGATTATTAAGGGGGATGCGCTCCACCGGGAAATTGGAGCGGCCTCCATCATTGCAAAAGTATGGCGAGATAGGCTCATGGCACGTTACGACTCGCTCTTTGAAGGCTACCAGTTTGAAAAGCATAAAGGGTACCCAACCAAAGTTCACAAAGAGGCGCTCCAAAACTTGGGGGTCTCTCCTATCCATAGACGCTCTTACAGGACCGTTTACGAAATTAGCAGCGCATTTGAGCAGCTCTTGCTCAGCGAAGACGGCGATGAGTTCATCATCCGAAAGAGCGAAGGGGACTATAGTGACTTTCCCACTCCCACCCCTGCCAATTCCCCTCACTCGAAAGACGCTGGGAGCATGGGGAGAAGAGATGGCGGTCAATTTCCTCACCAAGACGGGTTACTCTATTCTTGAACGCAACTGGCGTTGCAGAGAAGGAGAGCTCGATATAGTTTGCTTTCGACCCGGATGCTTGGTTTTTGTCGAAGTGAAAACTCGAAAATGGAATTCAAAAGCTTATCCCCTCAACGAAACCATTACAGATGAAAAGGAGAAGCGACTCACCCTCCTCGCAGCGAAGTATCGTAGGACAAATCGAGAAAAATTGAGTCAGTATCGCTATCGCTCTTGCCGCTTCGATCTCTTTGCGATCGCCGCCCTTGAAAAGCCAACTCCGTACATCAGGCACTACGAAGATTTCATCGGCAAATTGACGAGTGCCGATTAACGCTCAATTAATTTCGCTCTCTGTATTGTTCTGAGCCTGCTTCTCACATCTATCCCGAGCAAACACGGACAGCTCACGCCACTTTCCTTTTGAGTAATTAAACCCAGATACGCTGGATACTATTGGGCAGTTCAGCTGGATGCTTTGAAGCCCTTTAAGAAATGGCTCTCTCTCATCCTCTCGCACTACTGCAACTGCCCGAGCGCTATCGCCAAAAGTCTGTGCAGCATCGCCTGGAGAGGCAAGAAGGGTATTCGTTTCTGTTAAAAAAACAAGACTCGGCTCCCGGTATCCAACGACAATGAGCCTCGCATCTTGAGCACGATTCTTTACCACCTCATTATTGGCGATCTTTTCACTCAACCAAAAATTCGAAAGCGCTGGAAAGGTTCCCGCCAAAAAAAGCGGTAATGCGAACGCGATAAGGAAGAGCCCGAGACCAATTCGATTCCCACCAATTTCAGTACTCTTCGTCTGCACGTAGTAGAGTCCAAGCGCTGAAGCGACAATACTAGCCAATTGCCACACCGAGATGGAGCTACCGAAATAAACCGGTATGGTAAAAAGCCCAAGGACTACTACCCCAGTAACGGCAGTCCAAAGATACCAAGAAACCCTCGCTGGCCACCGCCAGAACACCTCTTGCAGAAGCGTTGAATCGGAAAGCGCTCCACTCACCCCAAGAGCGAGCACGGGAAAAAGCGGCAAGGTATAGTGCGGAAGTTTTGTTGGCATAACCTCTAGCGCAAGCCACGCCGGCATCAGCCAACAGAGCAGGAAAAAGCCTTCCCGAGTTTTTCGTCCTCTCCAGAGCCAAACCACCGCTGGAACGAGCAGTAGCGACCACGGCCAGAAGGTGAGCAAGGAAGACAACAGATAATATCCGGGAGGCCCCCAGTGAGATTCATGTCCACTGATGAGCTTCGGAAGAATATCCTCAGTCCAACTCTGGACGATAAATGACTGTTCTGTAGTTGATTCTATCGCTATCAACCACGGAGCGATGACTGCACAAGCAAGAAGAACTCCAGATACCGGTCGAAGATCTGCAATCCAACGCCTATCACGATCAAACACTAAGAGCGCCCCAAGAGTGAGAACAAAAACAGCTGGAGCAACTGGCCCTTTAATCAGAGTTCCCACGGCGAGGGAAAACCAGAAAAGATATGGCACCACCTTGAACACCACTGAAGTGGGATCAAATTTGCGAATATAGAGGAGTCCCAGAAGAAATTGAGTAATAACGATTGAAGCAAGGAGCACCGCGTCAGCCTTTGCGAGCCGCGCTTCTACGACAAGCATCGTTACGGTCGATAGAATTCCGGCTCCAAGAAAAGCCACTCGACTATTCGAGAAAAACTGACCGAAGAAAAAAACAGCAAGCACACTCAGTACAGCCGCAAATATCGATGGGATTCGATATGCAAAGAGCGACTGGAGATCGCCATCTCCAAACACCTTCACTGAAGCGACCTGTAGCCAGTACACTCCAATTGGCTTCTTATGCCTTGGGGCATCTTGAAAAAAGATACGGGTATAGTCTCCCGTCTCCATCATTTGACGTGATGCTTGGATATAACGTGCTTCATCCCTATCGGTCGGTGGAAGCGACGCGGTCCCCGGAGCAAAAAAGGAAAGCGCCAAAAGTAATAAGAGGAGATATGCCTTCCATCCAGAACAGTACCGAAAAATCGGATCATGTCCTTCACGCGTCGTCTTCATGGAATTCATTATCAGTACAAAATGGATCTATCCCTTGCGCGGGAAATCCTTACACGAAGAGTGCCTTAAACAAATAGCGTCCTACTCAAATAACATAGCCGTACACCAGAGATGTTTTACTCTCTGAAACGTTCGATAAATCCGCCAAGCGCCACCTGAAGATTCGCCAAAGTTCGGCTCAAAGAATCCCAGTCACTGAATCTCAACCGATCCGAGTCAAAAGACAAAAAGGCATCAACTGACATATGGCTGGCTGCAACTTCCCGCTCAAAGCTTTCACTCCCCTGTGGCATTTTCCCCTTAGAGGTTCGGCTCTTCACAAACACAATAGCGACATTGAGATCATTCAACTTGGAAGCGAGCTCCGGTAATTGCTCACTCCGACATTTATCTAGGTCACCCATTTTAATGAGCTTCAGATGATTCACAACCTCCTCAGCTCCCGAGACAAGCACCGAAGTGGTAAGACTCGGATTATCGAGCTGCGTGAGATCTATCGTGCCCCCAACAGCGATAATGTCAATTTTTGGTTTTGTAGCGGTTTCTATCTCAACCATAGTTCTCTCATTATCAGTTAACTCATCAGACTCTTCAATTCAATCTGAACCTTCCCATCATTTATATCGGCCAGGAAATACCGCCCCTTGAGGAAAGGGCCTGGGTTCACCAGAACACTCTCCCCCAAAGTATCAATGCCCGGAGACTCATGGATATGCCCAGAAAAACAGAGTAGCGGTTGATACTCCTCAATAAAAGTCCGTACAGCTTCGCTACCAACGTGACCAGCGAGCAGACTTTTGTCTATTTTGGTGCCGAATGGCGGCTGATGAATAACGGCAATGAGCGGCTCTCCCGCTCCCCCCTCTTCCATCTGTTCCTCAAGGAGAATTTTAAGCTCCTCCTCAGAATGCTCATGAGGGGTCGAAGAGGGACACGGGAGAGAGCCCCCGACTCCGATGATCCGGATCCCCCCTACACTTCTCGGCTTTCCCTCTAAATGGAGATCGAGGCGTTCTAAGTACCCATCAACTTCTCCATAATCACAGTTCCCGGTAACAGCAAAGATTCTCTTCGAGACTTCAATCAGCGGCTTAAGCACTGCCTCTGCCCTATCATCAACTCCGAAATTTGTGATATCACCCGCAACAAGAACGAGATCGGCATCCTCCGCTTCCGCCAGAAGATCCTCAATCTGATCGGTTTTACTGTGAATGTCGACAATTCCAAGTATCTGCATCTGTTACTTCGCTCTCATCTGTACGAAACTACAGTTTGCACCATCTTCAACGGTTTCAAAACTTTTCTTTCATCAGATGACGACTGTCCGCCCTTCATCTCCAGTGTTAGGCATCACCTATATGATCGGTGCCGGTTTTGGCTTTTCAGCGATGGTCGCCTTTGTCAAAGCGGCAACAGTCACTATCCCGGTCCCTGAAGTGGTTTCTATTCGCTCTGCAGTTACCGCCATTTCAATTACCCTATTCATGGCTCTGAAGGGGATACCATTTCGCGGGAACAATATTTCTTTACTCGCCATTCGCTCCGTGACGGGTTCAATCTCTATTGGGCTTGCATTCTATGCTGCCTCGGTAATTCCGTTGGTAGATATGTCAATTATCGTAAAAACCTCTGTAATATTTACCGCGCTATTTGCGGCCTTCTGGTTAAAAGAGCCCCCGACAAAAAATCTCTATTTCTATACGCTACTCGCCTTTGTTGGCATCGCTCTCATTGTTAAGCCAACAGGAGAAGTCATTGCGTTCGGTGGACTTGCTGCCCTTCTCGCAGCGATGATGATCGGAATGATCGGTGCTATCATTCGCAAATTGCAAGAAACGGAAAATTCACTCTTCATCGTTTTCTGCTATAGCTGGACCGCAACACTAAGCTACGCACTCCTCTTTGGATCGGAATTCTCCACTCCGACAACCACAGAACTCCTCTACATGTTGGGAGCTGGTGCCGCAGGAACGCTCGGGCAAGTTGCCTTTACTCTTGGCTATAAATACGCTCCGGCAAGCCACGTGTCACCATTCCTTTACTCGGAAGTGATCTTTGCAGCACTCTTTGGAGCGGTATATTTCGAAGAGATCCCAGATCAGCTAACGATCATTGGAACCATCATCGCTATCTATTCAGGAATTGCGATAGCCCGAAGCTCCAGAAAGGCAGCTACTCTTCGAAGCTAAACGTTCCTTCGCGAGCGATCTTCTCCAGCGGCTTTCTCTCGGTTGGCTGCTCACGCTCAGCGAGCTCGGCGGGCAAGGTCTCCGGGTTGCCAGGTTTTCCGACAGCAATCATCGCCGTTAAACGAAACCCATCTGGAATATTGAAAGTTTTCGGACCACCCTCCCAGTCAAACCCAGCCATAGGATGTGCTACTAAGTTTAGATGAGCAGCTTGAAGAAGGAGGTTTTGCATGGCTGCACCAGTATCGAGGATAGCGACAGGATTGGGATTTCCATTACGAACAAATGTTTCCCGAGCAACAACTGCGATCAGATACGCGGCATCCTTACACCAGACCTGGTTAGCCTCTAGTAACACACCAAAAAAAGTATCCCAGTGTGGAGTACCCTTCTTTGCATACAGGAATCTCCATTCCTGCTCGTTGTAGGTCGAGGGAGCCCAACGAGCAGCCTCAAACAAGCGGAGCAGATCCTCTTCATTTACCGCCTCCCCAGAGAGCGCTCGTGGGGACCAGCGCTGAAGAAACAGGTCAAGGATGTCATGATCTCGGGATCTTACCTCAAGAGGATTTGGCAACATGCTCATAAGAAAATACTCCACTTTTTATCTGCAAGGGCCGATTACTGCTCCATGGCAGACTATCAACCATCGGAGAAAAACCACAACCAGGAGCTCGTCGTGATTGAACGGTGGTTTCTTCTGTGGAGAGGATTCCTCCTCGCCGTGCTACTTCTCCAGGTGGTTCGGATGGCCGAAGCCCAGACCGTTCAAGTTGATCTCCGCTGTCCCCGTGGCCCTCTCAATACGAAGATGTTTGCAAATGTGCTCGCAAAGCAGGTGGAGCTCGCTGTTGACCCAGCCGTCTTTCAAAATGTGCGCGCTCGAGTCTCACTCCGACAGATCGGGAGAACAAAGAATCGCACCATCGTAGATGGAGGTACTGTTCTTAGCGGTCTCACCATTAGCCAATCAGGGCTTACCGGAAATCTCTCTGGAAAGCTCTCCTACTCAGCAACGTGTGACTATCCATTTGTGGCAAGAGTGGTGGTGAGCGGTACGGATGTAGCTTCAGGTGCTCGGCTCGCAGCCTCTACCCAATCGCTTATTACCATAACTTCACCGGGCGAATTCGTTGCAAGACAGGCACGCGTCGTTCAAACCACAAACGAATAGCAAAAATCGAATTTCAAAAACGCTAACTTAAGGCAGCCTCGGCAGCAGATCTAAAACTTTCGGATGAAGCTTCTTATTCGCGGCAACTATGTACTTTAACGTCGGAGGCATAAAGTGGAAACGTACTGGCTCTCCGCGTTCATCCGTTACCACCGCGCCACTCTCTTCAACAATCACAACGAACGGACAGTAATCCCACTCCTTATGTTGAGTAATGCGAACGGAGAGCGCATCAACCTTCCCCGTACAGAGGAAGAAGAACCCATGAGCCGTACCAAGCTCCTGCGGGAAAATATACTCTTCAGCAGCAATCCCGCCATTTCGAACATATACCGACCGCGGCAACAGGTCCTTCTGTTCTGAGGCCATCATCGGCTCACCATTACAGAATGCCCCTTGCCCAGTTCCGGCCCAGAAAAACATTTCAAAAGCAGGGAAATAGGCTACCCCAAAAATGGCGCGACCATTCTCAACGAGCCCGAGCAAAACCCCAAACTCCTTGTGCCCCTGTTCGAAATTCTTCGTTCCATCAATGGGGTCGAGCACCCAACATCGCTTGACATCGTGGATGTTCGAAGAAGGCTCTAATTCTTCAGAATAAAAACCATAATCTGGGAAATGACGTGAGAACTCATTGTAGAGCATCTCGTTCACGGCGATGTCGACGCTGGTGACCGGAGAGCCATCTTCTTTCTGCTCCACGGTAAAAGAACGCTGCTCTTCTCCTGCAGGCCAATGCGAGAGGGCAAAATCACCTGCACGTCGAACGAGTTGAAAAACGAACTCTCTTTCTTCATCACTAAGAGGAACGGTCATGAGGCGCTATCGACCTTTTCAAAGAGAATGACTGTCTCGCCAAGCGGGCTCCCAGCGGCGGGAGTTTGCAACGCGTCACTCCAGGGAACAGCTACTGAATCAATGGAGAGCATCTTCAAGATTTTTGCGGCGGTTTGCGGCATAAAAGGTTGTAAGCAAACCCCCAAGGTGTATATCCCACCAATACACAGAGCGAGCGATTTCTTTGTTGAAGTCTCATCGTCTTTTCTCGTTTTCCATGGGGCTTTCTCATCGATATACCGGTTACATTCCCGGGCGAACTCCATCAGAAGCTCAAGAGCCGCGCGGTATTCATGCTCGTTAAGCTTAGCAGTAACACCACTGACCGTTTCTTCCCTGGAAGCGATAAACTTCCGATCCACATCATCGAGACCACCAGCATCATACGCTGGAACTTCTGGCCCGTAGTATTTCTGGGTGAAACTTAAGACCCGATTCACAAAGTTCCCAAGGGTATTAGCAAGATCAGTATTATTCCTCTGAATGAGATCGTCTGGCTTGTATACCGTGCGTGCACGCTCCGGGGATACCGCCGTCAGGTAATATCGAAGGACATCTGGATCTCCGCCTTCTTTGAGATAGTCTCCAATCCACACCGCTGTTCCACGCGATTTGGAGATCTTCTCTTCATCTTTGTCCGGGAACTGAATGTTTAAGAACTGATTGACGACCACACCACTCGGGAGTTGATAGGTTCCTTCAGCTGAAAGCATCGCTATCCAGATTACACAATGAAAGATCGTGTTATCCTCACCGATGAAGTGAAGAATCTCTGTATCCTCAGACTTCCACCACTCTTCGTAGCTCCCCTCTCCCTTTGATTGCAGCAGTTCCTCTGTGTTGGAAATGTACCCAATCGGTGCATCAAACCACACATAGAGCACCTTATCCTTCGCTTCTGGATCATCTAGCGGGACTGGGATTCCCCACGAAAGATCACGTGTCATGGATCGCTTCACGAGCCCCGAACCGAG
>JAGRAT010000101.1 GCA_020434495.1 Bdellovibrionales bacterium
GCTTTGATTCATGAGAACTGCTATGTATCTTCCCCCTGGGAGGTCTGTCCTACGGCAGACGAGCGCTAAAAGTTATCTCCGCTTCGCGGCAATAACTTTCGAGAAGCGCTCTAAATAGAGGAGATAGGGGGCAGGCGAACAGATTTCGCTACGTTAGGGAGAGGGGAAAAGGTCACGCTCACTCCAACGCACAAGGGGATCGCCCTCCTCGCATGGTGCGGAGATAGCGCACTCTTTGACTCGGGCCCACTAAGGACACTTCATTAAGTAATATGTTTATGGAGATCGAGAAGGTGACGAGAGAGTACCGCGATCTTCACTATCGAAGGATCGCCCCCCTTTAGCTCTTCAATCAGTGATCGTATGTCGCTCACCGCATGGCTCTCTTCGAGCAGTGCTTGTACGGCGAGCGGATCAGAGATGCCGTTATCGTGTAGGGAGCAGGTTAGGAGGGAGACGGCCCGACGAACATCTCGTAGTGCACCCATGGTGAGTTCCGCTTCCCATTTTGATTTCGGTTCCATGGATGAGCCGACAATGACGATGTCATCGAGCATTAGGCTCTCGAGTATTGTCATGAAACTTTTTGCCACCGGTAGTGCTTCCAGTTGTAGCTGTTTTGCGCTCCAGAGTATCTCCATGAAGATGGATGCGTTCGAAAAACTTGCGAACGATCGAGATGCATTTTCTGAGAGTCCAAACGATGCATATTTCCCAAGTCGAAGCTCGAAGAGTTCCTGTTGTCGATCGGTGCAGAACTCGGTTTGTCGAGTCATCAGCTTTTGAAATCCCTCTTGATACAAGTTCACGGAGTCTGCAAGCGTTTCAGTCGGATGATAAGCGATGAACCAGGCGGCCAAATCGCGCAGCGCCTCATGGAGCTCTTGCAATAACAAGAGAAGAGCTTTTGCTGGATCTGAAGATGGAACTCTCGAGGTCTCAAGATAGCGCACCTCTTCTCGTAGGCTACGAGCATGCATTAACATGTCAGCTGCAAGAGTAGATTTCATGACGTTTAAAGGGGACGTCGAGTAGGTGACGCACATGCGGTGGACGAAAGTGACCCCAAGTGAGTCGATAAGCTCGTTCGTTACCTGAGTGGAGATGATGTTGTCAGCAAGGGGGTGAGCACAGATTTCCTTTTTGTACTTCTCGCGGAGAGGTTTTGGGAAATATTCCAAAAGGAATGTCTGTAACAGCGGATCTTGAGTGAGACGCGACGCCTCAAGGTCTCTCTTCACCCATCGCTTTACGGCCGCCAAGCACACTGCGAGTTCTGGCTTCCAAAGGCCCTGCTTCTTTCTGGAGCGTTCAATGAGCTCTTCGTCGTCAGGTAGATAGTCAATTTGCCGATTGACGATTCGAATCTTGCTCATCTCACGGAGTAAGCTTTTAAAGTAATCGATGCTCTTTCTCGAACGTTCGACTCCAATTGTGAGCGCCAATGCGTGGTTGAAGTTGTGGCGGAGTACGTCGTGCACTACCTCTTCGGCAAGTTCAGGCAAGAGCCGGTTTCTCTCTTCTAAAGTCATTTTCTTTTTTGCCATGAGGCTCTGGAAGAGAATTTTCAAATTGACTTCATGGTCTGAGAGATCCACTCCTCCGGAGTTGTCAATAGCATCGGTATTCATATGTCCGCCGAGCTTTGAGAACTCTATGCGAGCTTTCTGTGTGAGACCAAGGTTCCCTCCTTCTCCGATTACTCGGCACCGGAGTTCCGCGGCATTCACTCGAACCCGATCATTTGTTCCATCGTTTACATCAGCATGTGATTCTTGCTTCGCCTTTACGTACGTTCCAATCCCACCGTTCCAGAGGAGATCGACGGGAGCTTTGAGAATATACGATATGAGCTGCTCCCCAGAAATTGTCTCTGGAGCATCCTCTGGCATACCAAGAGCCAGGCGAACTTGAGAAGGAACTTGAATTTCGCGAGCGGCACGCTCGAAAATCCCACCCCCCTCACTAATGAGATCTGAATTGTAATCAGTCCAAGATGAGCGGCCGAGGGCGAAGAGCCGCTTTCTCTCCTGGAATGAAGATGTCGGATCCGGATCTGGATCGAGAAAGATATGCACATGATTGAAGGCAGCAAGAAGCTTGATTTTGTCGCTTTCTATCAATCCGTTCCCAAACACATCTCCCGACATGTCGCCTATGCCGACAACGGTAAAGGGATCTGTGGTGTAGTCGATGCCAAGGTTTGTGAAGTGGCGTTTCACAGATTCCCAAGCACCCCGGGCGGTAATGCCATACAACTTATGGTCATATCCAACGCTTCCCCCCGAAGCAAAGGCATCTCCCAGCCAAAAATTAAACTCGTCAACCGCGATGCCGTTTGCTATATCGCTGAATGTGGCTGTTCCTTTATCAGCAGCAACGACGAGATACGGATCGTCTCCATCGTAGGCGATAACCTTTTCCGGGCGGAGAATTTTCTCTCCCTTGCGATTGTCAGTTACAGATAGAAGGGAACGGATGAAGTCTTTGTATGCTGATTCTACCGCGAGGCGTTGATCGCCACTGTTTTCTGGAAGGCCTTTAACAACAAAACCTCCCTTGGAGCCCACTGGCACGATGAGAGCGTTCTTCACATTTTGAGTTTTGACGAGATCTAAGATCTCCTGACGAAAATCCTGGTGTCGATCGCTCCAGCGCAATCCACCCCGAGCAACATGGCCTGCGCGCAAATGAACCCCTTCGAGGTTCTGCCCACGGACGTAAATCTCGAACTTGGGCCTCGGATGAGGCATAAAATCGACCTCTTCGGAGTGAATCTTGAGGGCTATAGTGTTCCGGCGCTGGTAAAAATTGGTTCGAGTGGTGTGTTCGAGCAGGTTTGCTAACGCCCGAAGTATTCGATCGTTGGTAATGTCCTTTACGTCGCGCAAGCTGTCTCTAAAGGTGGAGAGTGTAGTTTGAAAGCGCTGTTGGCGTGACTCAATAGTCGAGTCAGAATCCGGATTGAAGCGAATTTCGAACATATTCCAAAGTTGGCTTGCCGCTGTAGGAACCGAGGTTAGCGCTTTGAGAATTGCGCTCTTTGAAGCGAACTTATTCGCTTGCCAGAGCAAGGAGCAGTAAGAGCGAAGGAGAAAGATCGAGGAAATCTCCAAACCTGATGAGATGAGCAAGGAATTCAGGAGATCGTCTTTGGCCGCTCCAGAAAATATCTGCTCAAGACCCGGAGCGAGAATTGAATCAAAGGCTTCTTGTGAAAGGTACGCTCCAGCCTTTGTTCTGACGAGAAACCGATGTATCGAAACCTTTTCTCGTCGCAGTGGGGTCACCTGAAAATCTCTTTCGGTGAGAACTTCAAGTCCAGCATTCTCAAGAATCGGAAATGCGTAGCTTATGGTGAGAACTTCTCCACGCTTATAGGCGACAAGGTTGAAACACCCTGGAAGGTCTCCGTCACTAGGTCTCATGCTAATTTTTAAGGAGCCAGTTCCGTCCAATTGCTCCATCATCGCAATGTCGTGTTCACAATCATCTATGGACTGGAGAGCCTGGTATTGCTCATCAAATGCGTCGCCGTATGTTTTCCAGATCTCTTTTGGCTGTGAGAAGATATCGGATTTTAGTATTCGCTCTTCTAAGTTGTCTTTCCATCCGCGAGTAAGTTCGGCGATATCCACTTTTAATTTCGCGAGATTGACATCCAACACACCTTCCTTTGGAAGTGGAATGTGAAAATAGAATCTTGCGTGCGGTTTGTTTGATAGATCGAGGAAGTATTCGCTGGAGCCTGGCACCGCACGAAATACTTTTTCTACGTAATTTTGAATTCGATGACGAACATCGGTATTGAAGCGATCTCTCGGCATTACAGTTAAGACGGAAGCGCTTCGGTTCCCCGCTCCGTATCGAACGGATACTCGAGTTTCATTCTTGTTTTGAATGTCGAGAATGGTGTGAACAATGGACTGCAAGCTATCAAGGTCAAGGAGGAAGGCTTCCTCTTTGGGCATTGAATTGAAAATATTAACGATATTTTTATGATTATGAGACTGCTCAAGCGCTCCTTCTCTATCGAGGAGTTCTTTTAGCTTGCGTCGAAGAATGGGCACGCTGGAAGACTCTTCAGAAAGCGCCTTAGAGGTCAGCAATCCGGTAATCTGGTAGCATGTGTACAAACTGCCATCTGGAGATGGCTCGAGAAGAGTAAAGTTCAATAGCTGGGATCGGCGTTGGACCAGGCTTTCAGCACGAAGACGAGATACCGTTAATATCTCTTCGTTTTCGTTGTGCTGACGCAAGTCCTCGAGAAGCTCATCTCTGAGACTCTCTCCAAATCTTGACTCAAGACGATGAACGCCCAAAGCTGATTGAGGAGTTGATGGAAGTTCTCCAACTTTTTGAGGTTGCCAGGTGGTCAGACCAGTGAATAGAAAGCCGCCGTCTGTCAGCCATCGAAGAAAATGCGCTGTTTCTTTCTTGTCTCTAGCTGGGAAAAAGGAGCTCGGGCGATCAGATTCTATTACCCTTGCTAGTGTCTCTACGCGTACGAGCATCCCGGTAAAATCATCAGTAGAGGAAATAACGTGCTCAAAGGCTCTTTCGAGATTCTTCTTTAGGACTTTTGCTGACTCTCCATTTATTCCGGTGATTTCCAGATAGCAACAAGAAAATCGTTGTCCATCTCGAAGGAGGATCGGATGGAGGAATACCTCTATCACCCCGCCCGATTGAATGATGCATTCTCTCATGGAATTGATGATAAAGGGCCGATCCCCAAGAACAGTAGTGACACGAATTGAGTGAGGAGAACCCTCCTCCTCCTCTGCATTAGGAGCGGTACTCTCGGAGACCGTCACACAATACCGGTTCTCTGAAGAAAAGAAAGTTGAGAGCTCTGCTTGTACAAGCTCTGTTATCTCAAAAAGATCGCTCAATGACCTTGAAGAGAGGAAGTCGGTGGGGGCATGGGAGAATAATGAGTGCGCAAGTTCTTCTAGTGCCTTTCTGGCTGAATCATCTTTTTTTGAATTCTTTTTCTTCGCACTAGGACTATCAGCCAGAAACTCAGTGAGAGCTGCCACCGTCCGCTTTTGAATGGTTCCAACCTGAACTGGAGAGGAGGAGACCCCACCGCCATTACCGGTAATACTATTACCAGAAGCTTTTTGGCGAGAAGCCTCACGACGCGAAGTCTTACCCTTACTGGAACCCGGTTCTTCGTTTGAGAGGGGTTTGGAGTTCTCGGCAGTCATATGATGATCACTTCTTTACAATAGATTCGGTAAAAATCACCTTTCCGTGGGGAGTATACCTTAAGCAATATATAAGAAAATAGACGACCGGCGGGAATGCCCGTAACAGCCTCTTTTGACACGGATGCCGGGTTTTTGTTGCGGTGCAAGTGGGAAAAATGTCGGTCACGGCAAAAGGTTGGCAGTTCAAGGGAGTTGGAGAGGTAAAAAGGGGGGGTATGAACAAGATGTCTATGCATAAAGGTAATACTTTGCCGTTCCAGCCGTGAAAAAAAATCATGAATTTGGTAGCTGACTTCGCCGGCTGTTCTTGAGGATAGTAGCCAATTTCTCCTTTGATGATTCGTACCAAACTCGTAAATAGTTTCCCCAACACGAAAAACTTCGTTGCTTCTTGAAACCCGTCAAGAGTTCGGCGTGTCTCAACAAGAGTGGTACGAGACTTGCCAACAACTTGACAGGTGTTGTTGGTCGTGGGGCTAGACGGTTTTTGTTCGGAACGTTTGGTTTACCCCAGGTTTTTCCCACGACGTTTTTGTTCCAAGGATTTGGTTTTTTTCGCTAAGGAGAGCGAGTATGCAAGGTTCTTTCAGCTGCACTGCAGTTTCTCCCGTATCGTCTTACGGGCAAGCCCCTTCACTCACTACATTTGATGAGCCGAGTGCTCTTCAATCTCGGCGGATGCCTCGTCAGGGATCCTTCTCTGGTATTATAAGCCAGTGCCCTCGGATGAAGTCTGTCTTCTCAGTGCTCGAAAAGGTGGCACGTACTGATACTACTGTCCTCGTGCTCGGAGAGAGTGGCACAGGGAAAGAGCTCATTGCGCGAGCACTCCACTCCTTGAGTGGTAGGAAGGGCAAGATCGTTCCTGTCAATTGCGGTGCGATTCCCGAGGAGATTCTCGAGAGCGAACTTTTTGGCCATGAGAAAGGGGCTTTCACTGGCGCGACTGCTTCGAAGGTGGGGCGATTTCAACTCGCGGATGGGGGTACTATATTTTTGGACGAGATCGGGGAGATGAGTCCAAAATTGCAGGTGAAGCTATTGCGAGTTCTGCAAGACCATATTATCGAACCGGTAGGATCAACTCGGTCTATTCCAGTAAATGTGCGCATCGTCGCTGCAACGAATAAAGATCTCCGCAAAGAAGTGGAGGCTGGTCGTTTTAGAGAGGATCTTTTCTATAGATTACAAGTAGTGCCAATTGAGCTTCCAGCTTTACGAGAGAGAGATGGAGATACAGCACTTTTGGCCCATTATTTCCTGGAGCGCGAGGCAGAAAAGCTTGGTCGTGGACCTCTGCGATTTACTACCGATGCATTAACTCGGCTAGCAGGGTTTGAATGGCCAGGAAACATTCGAGAACTTGAGAATCTCGTAAGGCGACTTGCCGTACTCTCTGATGGAGGGCTCATTGATACTCCGGACCTTCCTGAGTATGTTCGAGGTGACGAGTCCATCGCCACAGCTCAGGCAACTGAGATCTTTGAATTGCCGGCAGGTGGATTGAATTTTAACGAAGTTGTCGACTCATTCGAAACAAATCTCATTCTGAAAGCTCTTGATCGAACAGACTGGAACAAGAAGGCTGCCGCTCAGCTTCTGAATCTGAATCGAACAACGCTCGTAGAAAAAATTAAAAAGAAGGGGCTCGAGAAATTGCGAAAAGAAGATTCGCTTCGAGATGAGCCCGTTCGACCAGATTTTTCGGCTATAGCTGAATAGAGGATGGTCTCATGAAACTCGTTTCGCACAAGGCTGTGCTAATCGGGATTCTCCTCTGTTTCTGCTGTAAAGGAGCATTGGCCGAACACCCGATTGAAGTTCAGCGATTAACAGCGAATGGCAAGTACTTTGAAGCACTAACGCTTTATGAGCAATTGCCGAGAAGGACGGTAAATTCAGAAGCTACCGAAGCTGCCGGCCGAAGTGCTTGGGGGCTCGGTATGTCTGAAAGGGCCGCAGAGTTTTTTGATACTGTTCTGCGAGATGAATCGCTTTCAGCAACAAAACGTGCTCGACTCCTGCTGATGCGAGGGACTATCGAACTGCAAGAGCATCGTCCTCGCGTGGCAATACTTTTCGCAGAGCGAGCATATGAGCAACTCACAGAGCCTACGAAACTTCGTGGGGCCGTGCTGCTTCTGTGGGGAGACGCGTTTGCTCAATTAAAAACATATGGTCCCGCCAGGAAAAAGTTCGAAGAGGCCATCGAAGAAATCTCTCATGAGCTTGTCCCAGAGGTTGCGCTACGACTTGCTATCGCTGCTCGAGCCCTTGGAGAAACGGATGCAGCTCTCGCGTATCTTCGGAAAGTGCCGGTTTCTCACTCGAGAGCACCAGAAGCCATTCGAGCACTGGCCGAGTTGTCTCTCGAGCGGGAGGATTATCCAGCTGTTCATGCTTGGTTGCAGCGAGGTGTTGAGTTATATCCAGATTCCTTTTTGGACAGCTGGGTGCAGTATGCGTTAGTTCGGGCCGCTGCAGCAGCAGGAGAGTATGGTGAGGTTAGGAAGTTAAGGGAAGAGGCGCTAAAGAACTATCCACCATCAGATAGTTGGGTCTCTCTACTTGAAGCAATTGCGGAGAAAGCAGAATGGAACCATCTGAAGCAAGACGAGTAGTGCCGTTTCCAACCGAAGATTCTTCGTTGGAGACAAATGCACTGTCTCTCGGACTTGACGAGTACGAGACATTATCTCGGGCATTTCAGAAATTCAGCGAAGCCAGTCTGCAGCTCCAGAGTAAATATGAGGAGTTGAAGAGAGAGAGTCAGGGGTTGCGTCGAGAGCTTGAGAAAAAAGAGATTGAGATTAAGAGAAGTGAACGACTTGCCACTCTCGGGGAAACGGCAGCTGCGCTGGCGCATGAGATTCGTAACCCGCTTGGAGCAATCTCGCTCTATACCTCTCTTTTGAAGGAAGATCTTTCCGAGCAACCAGAGCAGCATGAGCTCGTGTCAGCGATAGACAAGAGTGTTACTACCCTAAATCACGTGGTCAGCAATATTCTGCACTTCGCGAAATCATCGACCCCGGTACTTGCTCCAGCCTCTTTGGGTGCAATTCTTGGAGAGATTTGCGCTCAGTATCGAGCCGTACATCGAGAAGCTGATATTCAGCTTCAAACCCGCGGAAATCTGTATGTGTGGGGGGATGAGACTGGTCTCCGGCAGTTATTCTCCAACCTCTTGTTAAATGCGTTGCAGGCACAGCAGCTACGAGGTTTTGTGCAAGTTGTTGCGGTCTCCGGGAGAGATGAAATCTTCGTTCGAGTTCGGGACAACGGCCCCGGAATTCCTATCCAGTATCTTGGAAGTATATTTGAGCCATTCACTACGAGTAAGCCTGAAGGGACTGGACTCGGCCTCGCTATCTGTCAGCAGATTGCTACGCTTCATAGAGCCCGGCTCACAGCCGGAAACAGAAGGAATGGCGCCCAATTTACCATTGCCTTTCAAAAGGCATCTGAAGGAAGCAGAAAATGAGTGTGTTGAAAATACTTGTTGCAGACGACGATCCACAAATGCAGCTTGCCTTGAAAGCAGGTCTCGGCAGAAGTGGTCATACAGTAACGATTGTATCAGATGGCCAAGCTGCGTTGGAGGTACTCCCTCAGCAACCATTCGATCTCATCATTACCGATCAGCGAATGCCGAAAATGACTGGACTTGAGCTTCTAGAGCACGTCTCTCAAGAATATCCCGATTTGCCAGTGATAATGATCACCGCACATGGGACAATTAATCAAGCAGTCGATGCGATGCAAAGAGGAGCCGCGGATTTTATTTCAAAACCGTTTACGAATGAAGAGCTCACTCGCGTAGTTGATCGAGTTGTTGCCCCTGAGGTGGCTGAGCATCGGGAAAATCGCCGCGCGGGTCACGGAGCAATGGGACGACCAATTGTGACCCAAGATCCGATGATGCGCAGAGTTCTTGAAGTCTGTGAATCCGTTGCTCGTAGCGATGCTACCGTTCTTGTGCAGGGCGAATCCGGAACTGGTAAAGAGCTTGTTGCCAGGCTCATCCATGATGCGAGTCCTCGAGTTCATCAGCCGTTCGTTGCCGTCAACTGTGCGGCTTTACCTGATACTCTTCTTGAAAGTGAATTGTTTGGACACGAGAAGGGCGCATTCACCGGAGCGCAGTCGCGGAAAATAGGGAAGTTCGAGCTTGCGCATGGAGGAACCATCCTCCTCGATGAAATTTCTGAAATGGAGCTTGGTCTACAAGCGAAGCTTCTTCGTGTGTTACAAGAGCGAGAAGTTGATCGAGTTGGGGGAAAGACGCCGATCTCTGTTGATGTTCGGGTAGTAGCAACGACGAACCGAAGTCTCGAACAGATGGTAGAGCGCGGGGAGTTTCGAGCGGATCTCTTTTATCGTCTCAATGTAATTCCGGTGACTCTCCCGGCACTTCGACAGCGAGTGGGAGATATTCAAGTACTCTCGGAATTTTTCTTAAAGAAGTTCCTAGGAGATAAGGCACCGAAATTGCCGTCAACGGTTCTCTCTGCGTTACAACACTATCCTTGGCCTGGAAATGTGAGAGAGCTGCAAAACGCAGTTGAGCGAGCTGCTATCCTTTCGCAGGGGCGAGAGTTAGCACAACATGACTTTCTGCTGACGCAAAGCGCTGTGCTTGGGTTTGCTCCAGGGGGGTCCACCTCGATTGTTCAAACCGAAATGCCAGTCGAAGCGATTCCATTGAGCGCGAGTATCGAACGAGTGGAGACCTCCCAAGACGAGGAGCTGACCATCACACCGGGGATGACCGTTCAAGAGGTAGAACGAAAGCTTATTCTTGAGACGCTGAAGTCAACGGGAGATAATCGAACTCAAGCAGCCAAAACCTTAGGAATTAGCATTCGCACCCTGAGAAATAAGCTAAATGAGTATCGAGATCAGGGGTACTTTGCGGGCTAGAGCGCTTCTCGAAAGTTATTGCCGCGAAGCGGAGAAAACTTTTAGCGCTCGTCTGCCGTAGGACAGACCTCCC
>JAGRAT010000102.1 GCA_020434495.1 Bdellovibrionales bacterium
TCAAAATAGGAGTGCGGCTCTGGCCCAGATGGAAGAACGGCTCTATACCTTCCATCATTGGCAATAAGGGCAATGTCACGAACAAATCGATCAAGTTCAACACAAGCGGTAGGGCTAGCATTCACCCCCCAAGTAATAATCTCGAGATCCGCGAGCGACTGTTTAGAACAGGATTGCAAGGTTTTCTCAAACGCAGGAGTTACTCCGTCAGTAGCAATAATAATCGAGACCCTCCGCTCTGCACCACACCCACGATACCCTTCACGATGAAAGACCCTGGAAGCTTCAAGATATTTCGCTTTATTCACCTCAAGCGCCGGCTTTCCCGAACTCAACGGCGAAGACGAGATAGCTGGCAACGATTCTCTGTGATCTTCGCACCATCGAAAAATTCGCATCGCCAGTTCGTACTCAGCTGACAACGCATAACTTTCAGAAAAGAGACTTCCTTCAACGAGGGAGGTGAGAAAATCACGACGAAAGAACATTGAGGAGAAGTCTGGAGTTGCCCGAAAAACCCAATACTTTAAGACATCAAAATAGCTGCGGAAGAGATTACTCGAGCACTCCTCGTCTGCATCGGATGGATTTCGAAATGATTTCCCTCCCATAACCCAATGGCTCTCTTTCAGTAACCGATAAACCTCAGAAAAAACAGCCGGCGGGAAAACATCCTCTCCCTCCACAAAGACAACGATCTCTCCTGTCGATCTCTCGAATCCAGCATTCCACTGACCCGCGAGGGAAAGGTGCGGTTCTGACGTCCACAAAACATGTGGATGGCTTCGAAGCACGTCTCGTGTTGCATCTTGGGAGGCCCCGTCAATTACTATGTGCTCAAAATTTGGATACTCCTGACTAAGAACAGAATCAATCTGCCGCCGTAGCTCAAGGGCATCGCTCTTAGCGGAATCTCTCCCAACAGCACTAACTATCGAGATGGTTGGATGTTCTGATTCAAATGGCTCCATGCCGAGCACCTATATGAGTACTGTTTCAGGTATGATACACGTAACCGAAGTGACTTTCGAGCGATAGAGACTACATGGCGGAAGATTTAGCAGTTGATATCAATGATGAGGAAGAAATCCCGACATTCCGGCATCAAGCTCACGCTCTTCCTATCCTCCTTCTCGTTCTCCTGACCGCATGGTTGCGAATTCCAACAATCGGTGAAGGGTTGCCGTTTTTCGACCGAGAAGACGAAGCCCATCATTTCAATCGAGTAGTTCGAATGGTGCAGTCTGGTGATTTCAACCCTCATTATTTCCATAAACCATCACTACACTTCTATCTCAGAATGCCGGTAGTCGCTGCGAGCTTTCTCTGGTCCGTACGCGAGGGACACATCAAAAAAATACAAGAGATAGTAACGAAAGATTCTTTCGGCATCGGAGACTACTCGTTCACGGCAAGTCATCCAGGAATCGTAAAATGGAATCGCGCATTAAGTGTGCTCCTGCTTATTGGGAGCATTATCCTTACTTATATCATCACCGTTCGCCTAACAAATGCGCCATATCTCGGGATACTCGCTGGCGCCTTGTTTTCAGTATCACCAAATGCATATCTCTATTCGACCACGATTGGCGTGGATATTGTCGTAACATTCTTCTGTCTGGCAACAGTAGCCACAACGCTATTTTCACTCCCAGCAGAAAGAGCGCGCTCATGGCTCTTTGCACTGGCAAGCGTACTCGCGGGACTTGCTATATCGAGTAAATACAATGCACTTCCGATAGCTATCGTTCCACTGCTTGCGGCCCTCCTGTCTCCCGGTTTTACCATCCAACGAACGCTAACGAGTATAGGCGGCGTTGTCTTCGGCTTCCTTCTTGGTTCACCGTATATTCTTGTCGAGTTACCACTCTTCTTAAATCACTTCGCCTATGAGATTTGGCACTACGGTGTTGCCGGCCATGTCGGAAATCAAGCACAGCCCGGAGCAGAGCAGGCGCTCTTTTACCTAAAGTGGCTACTCTCAGAGGGGCTCGGTCCGGTCGGTGGTGCACTCGCTCTCTTTGGGGTGCTCTCTTTGGCAGCTGGAGGACAACAAGATTCAGGAAGAAGAGTGTCTGGGGTGATCGCTCTTGCCTTTCCCCTCCTCTTTATCGTTCTCATGATCTTTCAGAAAGCAAATTTTACTAGAAACATGCTCGTTGTTGTCCCCTACCTCGCTATTTTTTCTGCAATAACTGTGGACTGGTTACTGTCTACCAGAATCCCTCTACGAAGAACCTTTGCTCTACTACTCTCCTTTCTTGCTCTGCTTTTCCCATTGGCATCAACCTCGCAACTCCGATCCGCTTCGATCTCAAAAACCGATACTCGGCTTACCCTGTTAGACAAGGTTGGTTGCTCAAGAGAGCACACGATCTGCGCAGGCGAACTGTGGCTCTCTACTATTCAAGCTGAAAAACTCGGATGCCGTGAAAGCGCTCTCTCGAATGTCTCCGTAAGCTCTCTTATCGAACAAGGCGTAGAGCGCGTTATTGTGCCTCTGTGGCTAGCTCAGCCGTTCGAGAAGTCAGAGTACTTCTCTCAAAAAGGATTCATCCAAGGAATGGATCAAAAGACTCGGATCATCTCCAATCCATCTATCGTTATTTACGATCTGAAGCATGAACTTCTAGAAGCCGATGCGCTGACGAAGTTTCTGCAAGATCACAGGACTGAGGCTTCGAGACTAGAGCTCCATATGGACAGTCCAGATCTTTGCGAGGTCAGTTCCGCACGAAGCGCCTCAGAGCAACACTGTTGGATCACCTCCCGTTTGACAGATATCCGAACCCATGGGAGCAAAGAAAAAACCTTCATCGTGGGGTCTCCTTGGGACTCTCAACGTCTCCACCTGTTTGATGACGGAGGACAATTGATTCAGAGCATCGATTTCGAGAAAACTCCCGAAGCCAAATTTACTCTACTTCCGGAACGCACTTACTCTCTCATTGCATCTCTTGTACGCTCGCCAAAATTCGCAGGACTATCAAGTGATTCGCGATTCCTTGCTGCTCAGATGCAAATTTCGCGAGAAGATTCTTAAGCTGCTTTCACCATTTGCAGACGGGGTCGAGAGCTGCGCGGCGAAGGATAGTTCCCAAAATCGAGGTAGCGTGAAAGGTGATAAAGAATCTCTGAGCACAACCCCATATAGCGCAAACGGCTCAACTGAAAACCGTACTTCCCAACCGAAGAATCAAATTGCCGTTCAGGGAGATATATACCGAGAAGTTGTTCGGCAAGATCAAACAACTCCAGATCTCTCAGATGAGGGAAATATCGGGTGACCTTCAGATAGAGATCGGTAATGCGATACGGCGAGATCTGAAGTGCAACGAGAGGAGCACAGAGCTTTACGACATGGTAGACGGAGAATTGACAGCTAGGCACGCAGAGCGCATGACGGAGAGGGGACTCTCCGGGCAAGAGGTTCTTCACTTCTCCGAATTCAGGATTTTTCAATATTCCATTTTCAATCAGAAACGTTCTCTTACTCTTCGCAACCCCAATCTCCAACAGTTCCCATTCCGCGCAAAGGCTTCCCATAAGAGAAACAGTCCCAGATGAGTGTCCTGAATGTTCACTAGCCAGAGTATGTGAATTGTGAATGTAAATGTAAGCTTGCTTATGTACAGAGAGCTCTTCGCTCATGGCAAGAAGATCAGCTGCATCGCTAACCCAACTCGTAGCCCAGGTTCTTCGAAACGGCACGGGCTCACGTCGCGGAACCTGCGCAAATCTTCTCTTGCCCCGGCAGGCACTTAACTTGAATCCTTGCTGCTGCTTCAAATCCCCCTTCCACTCAAACAGCTTTTCTCTATAGCTATTGTGAGAATAGCAATCGGATATTATGAGGAGTTTAACAATTTGAATGGGATTTACTGAAGAGAAAAGAACGCATTCTGTTCCACAGGTGTCGATTTTTTCCCTTGGTATGCTACAAAGCCCTGATAAGAGATTTGGAGATCTAGCCATGTACGTCGTAACTGGCGGCGCCGGATTTATCGGCAGCGTGTTTATTAAAAAGCTCAATCAAGAGGGAATCGACGAAATCATCGTAGTAGATGAGCTTCGAGACTCGCCTAAGTGGCTGAACCTTATCGGTAAACAATTTGTCGAGTACGTTCATAAAGACCAATTTCTAGAACACCTTGAAGCTGGAAAATACCGCGGTCAAATCAGCTGCGTGGTACACATGGGAGCTTGCTCCTCCACGACGGAGGAAGATGGCGACTACTTAATGCGAAATAATTTCGACTACTCGAGAACTCTGTGTGAGTACTGCCTAGACCAAAGCGTCCGCTTTATTTACGCGAGCTCCGCGGCGGTTTATGGCGATGGAACCCAGGGGTTTAACGACGACGACCAGCTCACGAATACTTATAAACCGCTGAATCGTTATGGTTTTTCAAAACAGCTCTTCGATCTCTGGTGCATCCGGAAAAAGATTACCGATTCCGTTGTCGGACTTCGATTCTTTAATGTCTATGGCCCGAACGAAGCGCATAAAGGCTCCATGCGATCGGTAATCCACAAGGCCTATTACCAACTCAAAAAAGAAGGGAAGATTAGCCTCTTTAGATCTTACCGCCCCGAGTACAACGACGGAGAGCAAAAGCGCGACTTCATATACGTCAAGGACTGCGCCGAGGCCCTCTGGTGGTTTACGAACCACTCCCGAACGAACGGGATCTTCAATTTAGGAACCGGAAACGCTCGCTCTTGGAACGATGTCGCAAACGCCCTCTGCAAGGCTCTTGGAACCCCGCCAGCAATTGAGTATGTCGACATGCCAGACAATTTAGTTCAGCAATATCAATACTTTACCGAGGCGAACATCTCTATTCTGGAAGCAAGCGGCTGCCCCCTTCCCTCGACCTCCCTCGAGCAGGGAGTAGAGGACTATGTCAAACACCACCTGGAGACCGACTTATCTTTTTAACCTTCCTGCTCAAGTTGATTTCCAGAGGGGCATCTCTTATTCTAGATAGCCTTGGAAGTCAGACGCAAAACTCCCAAGGCTACCTAGAGAACTACTGATAAAAATCTCAGGAAGGAAGAGCCGCAAGAATTAATTCGAAGGCCCAGGAGCGAAATGCCTGAGCAGTAGAGCAGTTAAGAGAGACGAAAATGAAACGTACCTTTCAACCAAGCAACAAGAGTCGACACTCGACACACGGATTTCGAGCACGAATGAGAACAAAAGGCGGTAGAGCAGTACTAAACGCTCGCAGGAAAAAAGGACGCCACAGCATCGCAGTAACGTCACCTCGAAAAGGTCACTACAAGTAATTTACGTGATCAATGCTCGGGTTAATGGCGTAACGATTTGTTGCGCGACGGGATCACGAACAGTAGCTACGCAAAAGTCACGAGATACGCAAAAATCACGATCTAAGACACCGGACACTAAGACACCGGATACTAAGACACCGAGCGGCGCGGTACCTAGCGGAAAAATTCCTGGTGGCAGAAATCCACACATCGGAGTTAAGGGAAACGCTCGCCTTGCGCGAACATCGAGAATTGCGAAGCGAAAGGATATTTCTCGTTTACAACGGTTAGGAAACAAGATCTATACACGTGGCTTTATCCTTGCCTACAAGAATTCAATCGGCCCATCTTCGCGAATTGCCATCACCGTCAGTAAGAAGGTTGATAAACGAGCAGTAGTCCGAAATACAGTGAAACGGCGGTTGCGAGAAGTTTTCCGAACTCTAAAAGAGCAACTCTCGCAGAACATTGACCTCGTCATCATTGCAAGAAAGGAGGCTCTTGAGTGCAACTACGATGAGTGCGCCCGTCAGATATCCTCCGCCCTTCGCTCGAAAAGGCTACTTCCATGAGTATGGTAGAAACCATCAACAGACTAGCCATTGGAGCAGCTCTTTTCGTCATTAGAGGCTACCAGCTCGCCATATCACCATTCCTCGGAAGCAGATGCCGCTTCCACCCTTCCTGCTCCGAATACGCCTCAGAGGCAATTGAACGGCATGGAATCCTTAAAGGAGCGTGGCTCTCCATAAAACGCATCCTGAAATGCCATCCCTATTCCGAGGGGGGCATAGACCCAGTGCAAAAATAAGGCCCGTTTGGGTTGCATCGCTGGACGGTGCATGTCAATCAATGGAGTCCCAATAAGTGAGTAATATGAGCCAATCAAACCCAACAAATCCATTCGGCGACAAAAGAACCGCCCTCGCGTTTTTCCTCTCCCTCATTGTTATCGTTGCCTACACTGAGCTCCTTCTTAAACCGGACGAACAGGCTCAACGCTTCCGGCAAGAACAATTGACCGCCCAGCAGAGACAGACCCCTTCAACCTCTGCCCCTTCTGCCAAAGAGGACACAAAAGGTCCGGTCCCTATCACCAACTCATCGGGAACCGTTACCACGACACCCTCTGGGACAACATCTGCGGCAACAACATCCATATCTGTCGCAAATACTGGACCGGTTATTGCCGATGGAACTCGTCCCGCAGCAAACTCTGATACTACCGAACAAAGCACAGTTGCAAACAATTCTCAGACACCAGCAGAAACACCCTCAACTATTGCGAACGCGAAGACCACAACAATTCAGACATCTCTCTATGCAGCCGACATCACCCATCTTGGAGCGCTGTTGAAGTCATACCGGCTCAAGCGCCATACGAAGGAGCTGGGAGGTGAAGAGTTATTAGATTTAGTTCAGACAGAAGACGATTCCTTACTCCCCTCCGATCTCCCATTCGGCATCAAACTACTCGGCGGAGATGACAGAGCAATTGCATTTTCGGATCCGGTAATCACCACCCCATCGAACGCTTCGTCCGGTATTGTCACACTAGAAAATGGTGAAGAAGCTCAGGTAACTTTTCAGGTGAGTCTAGAAAATGGCGGGGCATACACCAAACAGTACCGATTTGTTGGCGGAACGTACTTCGTCGAGGTTAGCGCAGAACTCTCCGCTCCACCGGTTGGTGCCACTCCCCTACAACTCGCCTGGTCAACGTTCGTTCCAGAAGAAGCCGCAAAGAATACCTATGACCCGGTAAACTTCTCCTTCTTATTTCCTAACGACAAAGTGGAGCATATTCGCATTACCGAACTCGGAGAAAAGACCGGTCAACGCGAAGAAGTAGCTCGCTGGGGTTCACTCGGTGATAAATACTTCATGGCCTCGTTGATTGCTCTTGGTGATAGCCAGGAGATGACTGCTGAGCGAGCGGAAAACAACTACACCTTATGGGTCAAGGGAAGCCCGGAGAAGGTTGCTGCAAAAGCGTACATTGGACCCAAAAATTACTCCGAGCTAAAAAAGCTTAACTTCGTTGAGCTACATAGAAATGTAAACCTTGGCTATTTTTCATTTCTCGCCATTCCTCTTCTCACCGTCATTAATTTCTGCTACGGGCTACTCGGGAACTACGGCCTTGCAATTATCCTGCTCACCCTCATTATAAAGTTTGCCTTTCTCCCCCTGACACAGGTGAGCTTGAAGTCCATGAAGGCCATGCAAGACTTACAGCCGGAGATTAAGGCGCTCCGAGAACGAATCAGCGACCCGAATCAGCTGAACCAAGAGATGTTCGCTCTCTACAAGCGAAAAGGGGTCAACCCCATGGGTGGATGCCTTCCGATGCTCATTCAAATACCCGTCTTCTTGGGACTATACAATGCACTGCTGAACGCCACGGAACTTCGACACTCGCCCTTTGCGCTCTGGATTACCGACCTATCAGCGCCGGAAGCATTAAACCTTTTCGGCATACCGGTTCCAGTAATGATTATCTTGATGGGGCTCAGCATGTTTTTTCAGCAATGGCTCATGCCCTCCAATATGGATGAGCAGCAGAAAAAGATCATGATGATGATGCCGGTAGTTTTTACCATCATGTTTATCGTTTTCCCTTTTCCGTCCGGACTGGTTCTCTACTGGCTCACGAACAACCTGATCTCCATCGTACAACAGGTATACTTACGAACGGAGAGGAGCTTAGGTCCGGTACAGGCCACTGCGGTGGCAAGTGTTGCAATTTTCCTAGTAGGGTTCATCCTGACGAAGCTCTAGAAAGTTGGGTCCGAAAAAGAGGATAGGAAGACGGAAGCGAGGCTCAGAGGAATAATATTCCAGGCTGTTGCGTATTTTTCCTAATCCCACGCGCCAGGAATCACATGGGATTTATCCACAGGTTGCCCACAACCTCCACTTGAATTATCTGTATTTACGAAGAGTTAGCGATCTATTCCCCGGAGAAGATTCTGTAACAAGACTGGACTGCTCTTGCGATACACTGTAATCATCTTTGAGCGACTTTTTCCCGGTAAGGCTGAAGCAGTTGGAGCCAAAGCTCGGATTCGTATTTGAGTGTTGTAGATATCGAGCAAGTTATATCGTTGAGGCAAATATGGATTTCACAGATAACAGCAAAGAGCCAAATTTTTTCGAGAAGTTTGGTTTAGAGGTAGCAACTGGCGAAGTAGAAGTAGGGCAGACCTACCCGATTTATGGAATGATCACGAAGCTTCTTAACGAGGAGCCAGGCAATGTCACCGTGGAATTAAATTTCTCAATCAAAGCCAACATGACTATCCCAGATGAAAAGAAGGTGAATCTCTTGAAAGAAAGAGCATTCGAGCCAGGAATATTCGTATCTACGGTCAAGTCGAAAGAGGATGGCATTGAGGTCGACTGCAGCACTGTGGTCTTCGGACGCAAGCAAGGCTTCCACGCATAGCTCCACACATCTCTCAGTTTCATTTTAATCCCCTACAAGCGCTTAAGGCGCTTTAGGTTCTGAGGAGCCTTGAGAATTACGAGGCATGTAGCACAGGTATACTTGAGCACCGCGCCCCACGCGCTCAAAAATATTCATCCGCGGCGTCCCGATCGAAAAGGGCCGACTTCGGTCAGAGGCTTTCCCCCACAAGTGCAATCATGTCTATAATGGGGCTCTGAGAATGAATAAGTAGAGCACCGTTTAGCCATCAGCATGACTTCAAGCACTCCGAGCAACCCCGACAATAAGCCTTCCGGATCGATAGTAGAAAATTCTGTCATAAAGGAGCAGAACGCATCCAAGCAGCCGGTAACGACAAAGGCGTGGAAAGAGACAATTTCATTCGTGAAGACAATCGCTATTCTCTTAGCACTTGCCATCATGATTCGAGGAACCATCATTGAGGCGTTTAAGATTCCGTCAGGTTCAATGATCCCTACTTTGCGTATTGGTGATCATATTCTCGTTAGTAAACTGAGTTACGGATTCAGGCTGCCATTCGTTGATAAAATGATTTATCAGTATGCAGAACCGAAACGGGGAGATATCGTCGTCTTTACCCGAGTTGACAATCCCTCTACCCTAGAAAATGAATCCAAAGATAACGTCATCAAGCGTGTCATCGGAATCCCAGGGGATGAAATTGAGGTTCAGCGCAACCACCTTTACGTCAACAAAGTACTTCAAGAAGAAGAGTATGCACGCTGGGAGAAAGGCGGAGATCCTCTAGGAAACTTTGGCCCAGAAACTGTACCTGAAGGCCACATCCTTTTACTTGGTGACAATAGGGATCACTCGCGTGATTCAAGATTTTGGCAAAATCCTTTTCTGCCCCAAGAACGGCTAAAAGGCCGGGCGCTTATCGTTTATTGGTCGTGGGATGAACTTTCACGCATCGGAACGATTATCCGATAGAATAATGAAGATGCTACTAAAGTATCGTCAGCGACCAGAATCATTCCTTTTCTCCTGCACCGGAATTCATGCTGGCCGATATCTTCACTCGAGGACCACTCAAGACATCCTATCTCTGAAGTCGAACCAGTCGGGCTTAGCCGGTTGCCTAAATGCAAAAGGGCAAATTGAAGGACTGTTCACCATTCTCTGTGTCGAACCTTCTACCCACTACCTTTTGGTAAGTGATGGAGGGGATTCTCAGCTTGTTCGTGATGCATTGCTGCGCTTTAAGGTAGCTGATCAACTTGATCTCTCATTAGTGCTAGACTCTTCAGTGATTCATATTATACCAAGGCACAGCGACCTGCCGCTCCCAAAGGAGCTTCTCGATTTCACGCTCTATGTCATCCCCTCGACGCGAGGGCGCTCGCCGGGAGTTGACCTTATCATCCCAAGAACAGAACTTAAAAACGCACTCTCGGTGCTCTCAGCTATTGGCGCAGAGATGACT
>JAGRAT010000103.1 GCA_020434495.1 Bdellovibrionales bacterium
CGCTTTTCTTCGAAAAAATAGATCGCAGCTGCGACAGACTGTTGGCTCCTGGACGAATGCAAATCCAATCCTTGTGGAGTATATCCTCGAAGAACTGACTGATAGAGCTGCAGAAATGAACCTCTATCTGAAAACTTCGACCCATGAGACCCTATTAGCAACGCTTTGCATGTTAACCTACGAAGTCGCGTTGCTCAGCACCACAAAGCGTGGAATACGAATCCCGTTTTGAGTGCGCTCGGTTGGGTTTTCTATGAGAAAACTTCGAATTCTCATAATTGTTCACAGAGATCTCATCCCACCGAGTGATGAGTCTTATGCGACCTCTGACAAGACCCCTGCCTGGAAGACGGAGTTTGATGTGTTCTCTGGGTTAAGAGAGCTTGGCCATGTCCCTCAATTTGTTGGGCTCTATGATGATTTAAGTGTCTTGAGGAATGCTCTTGAAGAGTTTCAACCTCATGTTTGCTTTAATCTATTGGAGGAGTTTAACGAAGTCGCGCTTTATGATCAGAATATCGTCGGCTATCTTGAGCTCATGAAGCATCCCTATACCGGATGTAATCCAAGAGGGTTGATGCTTTCGCACGACAAAATTTTGACGAAGAAAATTCTCTCTTTTCACCGAATTCCAACAGCGAAATTCGCATTTTCCCCACGTGGAAAGAGCCCAAAGCCTCCAAGCTACCTATCTTATCCAGTAGTGGTGAAGTCCGCTACTGAACATGCGTCCCGAGGTATCGCACTTGCCTCTGTCGTGAATACGCCAGAGAAGTGTCGCGAACGGGTACAGTTCGTGCACGATAGTATCGGGACCGATGCACTAATTGAGGAGTATGTGGATGGTCGAGAATTGTATGTCTCTGTCATCGGAAATGACCGCTTAACGGTTTTTCCAACCTGGGAGCTTAAGCTAGGCGGTTTACCTGAGGGGACTCCAAAAATTGCTACCGAGAAGGTGAAATTTGATGCCGAGTATCAAAAAAAATACGGAACGATGCCTGAGCGGGCGAAAGATATACCCAATCCGCTACTCCGTTCTATTGAATCTGCCGTGAAGAGGGCGTACCGGAGACTCTACCTTACCGGATATGCTCGGTTTGACGTTCGGCTCCAAGATGATGGTCAGTTTTATCTTTTGGAAGCGAATGCCAATCCGAGCGTTGGATATGGCGATGAGTTTTGTGAAGCGGCTGAGGCGGGAGGGGTTCCATATAAGAAGCTTCTTCAGCGGATACTTTCGCTTGGTCTTTCTTATCAAGCGCTTTGGAAGCAAGCTTCCGAGTAGCCTTGTCAAACCAGATGCAAGCACACATCAACACCTTATATGGATGATCGTTCCTAAATAAATGATGAGAGATCGTTGGAGAACTGGGCTCCCGATACGACAACACGTTGTCGCATTCGGGAGCCCATCATCCATCACGCAGTCTGCAGGAGCCGAAGGTCGCCGACGGTACGGTGAGCAATCAGACGCGCGGGCCAGTGCTCTCCATCCTTGCTTCGAGCGATCGAGCCGAGGCGCTTCATTCTCACGTGGTGCGAGTAGAGCGATCGGTGCAGTTGCCCGTTCAGGTACAGTCGGTACGGTTCGCGCGATCCATCTTCCATCGCTCGGCACGCTTGGTAGGAGCGTCCGAGGAACGAGAAGTCGACGATGTCGGCATCGGTGTCGGTCGGCTCCCAAGGGGCATCTTCCTCCGGGAACCTGTCGAAGATCAGGATGCTCTGGGGCCTTGCGGTCACGACGTCGCTCTGTCCACGGATGCCAACCAGCGCCGGTTCGTAGAACCCGTCTGGATCATCCAGGTCGACAGCGATGGTTACCATCGTCTCCTTCTCACTTCCGAGGAGGTGAGGGTGATCGTCGGTGAACGTGACTCGTGGACCGTCCCAAACCTCTCCATTGATGGAGAAGGTCTTGAGGCCGAAGACGATCGTGCGATCTTCCATCGACTTCGAGAGCGGTCCACGAACGGACAAACCGAATTGTCCAGTGCTCGGCACCGCGAAGAGCTGAATCGAGAAGTAGAGACCCTCGAAAATCGCGCTCCTCTCCCACACCTGCGGGCCCCAACGATCTGGCGCCAACATCTCGATGTAGTGTACGTCCCGTCCGAAGAGGACATCCAGCGAGACGGAACGACCCCGGCTGGATGACAGTCGAGGAAGCGTTTCATCTCGACCTGGTTGCTGCAAGGTCACGAAGACCTTGTGATTCCTTCTACCCATGATTTGAATTGGTATTGGGAAACGGCGAGAACATTCACATGAGGTGAATGAACGACACTCTCACAGTTGAGCAGTGCTGCTCATTAGCCTTCTCGCTAATCAACAGCACTGCTCCGAACAAAACCATTAGATTTTGTGCTTGCCTCTGCTATGAGAGGCGAGTGGCTTCTACTCATATTCTTCAAGGGATGAGCCCCTCGAGCCCAACAGGGTAAGAATTCTAGGGGATTTAAACAAAAATAATTGCATGAAGTTCTGGAGTGTTAGAGCGTAACCCTATGAAATTCGTATTGATTGGGTTTTCCGGTACCGGAAAGTCCTTCTGGTCAGCTCGCCTTGCCAATGAGTGTGGATTCCGTTGGATCTGCTGTGATGACCTCATCGAAAAAAAACTCGCCCAGGCCCTTCCACGTGGGAGTTCGGGGATAAGTGATGTCGCTGCTTGGATGGGTGAGCCGTACGATGATGGCTTTGCAGTTCGAGAATCTCTCTATCTTGAATGTGAGAGTGGAGTTTTAAGGGAGTGTCTTGCCTTCCCCTCTTCTTTGGATAACGCCGTGCTCGACACCACAGGAAGTGTCATTTACTGCGACAGCTCTCTGCTAACAGAACTGAAGAAGTTCGGACCAATTGTTTACTTAGAAGTTACAGAGAACGCCCTGGATGAGATGTACCAGCGGTACTTAGAAGATCCGAAGCCGGTCATTTGGCGTGACTCGTATCGCCCGAGGGAAGGGGAGGCGGGAGAAGAGACCTTAAAACGGTGCTATCCAAACTTACTTCGCTACCGAGCAGAAAAGTATCGAGAGCTTGCAGATGTTACCCTTCAATATGATGAGCTCCAGTCGAGTGACCTCACGGCTAAGGCATTCTTGGAGTTGGTGGCTTCAGGAACTTCCGCTCGGTAGGAACTTCTTATTTGTAACTGGTGTACTTTTCCTTTTTTCCGCGGGCTTGGTCTACGGGATACTTTCCTTCGTTTTTCAGCATCTTGTTTCCGAAGGCCTGTTCGAGATCGATATCGAGGTCTTCTGCAAAGAGGAGAACCCAGTAAAGAATGTCGGCGAGCTCCTCGCCAAAGGATTCCCTCGGTAAGTTTTTTACCTCAGAGTCACTCTTCCATTGAAAGAGCTCAGAAAATTCGGAAACCTCTAACCCAAGAGAGAGCAACATATCTTTAAAATTGTGAAACTGTTTCCAGTCCCTCTCATCCCGAAAAGTTTTTACCTGTAGCTGCAATTCTCGCAAAGAACTCATACTCTCTCCTGCTAAGAGGAAAGGATCACAACTTTTTCAAGAATTAGCCATACCAGAGCGTTCATATATGAGGCAAACGGCGATACTACCTCAAAGCCGCTCTTCTTCATTCCTGAACTCAAACAATGAAAACGTTCTGGAAGTGGATAGTGGAACTATCTCGCAATCACACAATACCAAGGATGTCCTGGAATGCGACCACTAGCGCCTTGAAGCGATGGAGAAGCTGCGCCTCTGGCGACCTCGTTAACTTTTCTATCGGTTCCAGGTAAAGAACGCCAAGACGTTGCTTCTTGCCAATGATACTCGCAAAGCAGGTATTCCCTTCACCAGAAATCGTAAAGTCGCTCTGTATTATTGGACTATTGCAGTGATAGGCTTGTCCGACCGGATTGTTCCCTCTCGTAGATACCGAGAAGGCGTGAACCGGTCTATAAAGATCTATTGGAGTCGGTCCAACCTTTAATCGAGCAGTCAACTGCAATGATTCTGGCTCGAGGAGATACACAGCCCCCCGATCAAACCCCACTACCGGAGCAATTCCTTTGATGAGCTCTTTAATCGCGTCTGTTTTCTCAATCTGAGTCGCCTCAAGCCGCTCATAAAGATTGAGCAAGAGATCTCGAGCTTCTTTCGGGCAGCTTCTGATATAACGGTTTTCGGCAGCACGTTGAGGAATCCTTCTTATCGTTTCGACCGCTTTCGGTTCCAACGAAGTCACAGAATCAAAGATGTGTGGCGCTGTCTGCAAGTAGAAGTAGCAGTTGTCCTTGACCTTTTGTTGGATCTCCTTCATCCCGTTCGGTCCGAGGATCGCTTCCACGGCGTGTTTCGCTTTTTCCCAATCTTCCTCTGCGTTTGGATTGAATTCCGTGTTCTGAGCTCGCGCAAGTGTGGCTCCGACATCATAGAGCTTGTGGAGCATCTGCGAGACCTTTTGCACTTTCTCGTGCTGGGGATGATACGGAGCGAGTTTTGCTCCCTGATCTCCAACGGCAGAGCGGATCTCTCGCGAAAGTCCCCAGTCTCTAGCAAGGGCGATGACGAGCAGCTGAGGGGAGAAGCCAAGCATCCCTGTCAGAGTGCCGTCCAGCTTTTTTGGATCGGGCTCCTGCTTGATGGCTTCTGCGTAAACCTTTGGATAGTTCCACGCAATGAGTGAACGTCCAAACTGCTCCAATGAGCTCACGGAGTATCCGAGAAGTCCGTCAACTTGCTGGGTTTCGGTAAGTGCCTCAGTTGCACTAGAACTTACGAGCACTTCTTTGAGTTGTAGCGCTTGAAATTCCTCTGCATTGGATAACGAGTGGGGGCTGATCTCTTTGGCGGTTATATCAAAAATATCAAAACGGGCTTCTTTTGAGAGTGTATTGAAAAGTTCTCTCGGGGTCATGTCGAGCGCAGTTGTTTTGCCGAGCTCATACTGACACTTTCGTCTCGCTTGACGGAGGAAGTAGGTGAAAAGTGAAACATCTGATTTTAGGTCTTGAAAGAAAAAATCTTCATCGAGCTCGTATGCTCGGCTCGAAAGACCGTCCTGGATCTTCGCCAATGCTTCATTGTTTACCGGCAGCCAATCTTTGTAGAAGAGACGACAGGCTTCCACGAGATTTCTGTTTGCCACCGCAGCAGATCCTTTCTGGTTTGTATGCACCAACTGAGTCACGGAACCTCTTTCTCAAAAGAAATTGAAAAAGAAGAAGATGCAAGTATCGGTACCGTTGTTTCCCACGAACGATACCGTACACTTAGCGTCCTGGACTCACCGTGAGATGTGAATCGAGCTTCTTCTGCTATGCACTCTTTTCTAAGAGTGATTGCTCAAGCTCTTGAAAGGCAGAAAGATCTATTCTCTCTGATGTGGGTTTCGCTGGGCTGAGAAGTTGTAGGTCTTGATGTAAAGAAGAGAGAAGCTCTTCAAGATTTGTGTACTGTTCCATATCTGAACTCCATTTCACTGCTTGAGACCTCCATGGTCTCTCCGGAGGTTTGCTGACATCCGGATACAGTCCTATCGGAGGAGAGTTCTCGGAACTTTCTAAGTGGAATCTCTTTCTTCAAAATACGAAATTTTCCCAAGGCGGTAGAGGGAAATAGATCGTGGCGCTCTTCGAGGCCATTGTTTAAGCTTTGGAGATTATTGACCTTCGCTCGCCCTATGGCAGGAATTGGAGTTGTTCGGCGTAACGGAGTGTCCGGAGCGGAGTTCGAGCCTCGATTGATACCCTAGGGTCTAACTCTATCTGAAACTCAAGGATAGCTGATAGATATGAACGCAGCATACCTCCATACCGCATACCTTCACACGATGGATCCCTTTGCCATCCAGTTCACGGAATCATTTGGAATTCGATGGTACGGTTTGGCATATCTAGCAGGATTTGGGAGTGGTTATCTCATTACTGCCTGGTTGCTTACGAAACCCCGAATGCTCCTTCCGTCGAAGCTGCTCTCGGACTTTGTTTTTGCCGTAGCGGTCGGTTGTATCGTCGGTGGCCGACTTGGGTACTGTGTGTTCTATCGCCCGGAACTCCTGTGGGATTTTCGTGACACTATCCCTTTTTGGGGTGCTTTGGCTGTTAATGAGGGAGGAATGGCGAGCCATGGGGGGGTGATTGGAATGACAATCGCTTGCGTTTATTTCGGATGGAGACATCGGATCTCGATTCTCCATCTGGGAGATCTCGTCATCTACGGTTCGACTTTGGGGATATTCTGTGGGCGAGTAGCGAACTTCATTAACGGGGAGCTGGTTGGTCGGGTATGTGAAGGAAAGTGCTGGTTTCCGGTAAAGTTTCCGCAAGATATTCTCACTTGGCCTGCGTATGAACCAGGAAAGTTAACTCAGCTTTCCGATGTGGTGTCGCAGATCGGAATTTCAAAAGAGAAATGGCTTCAACTATTGGGGCAGGGAGATGGAAGGGCAATTGATGTGGCGCTTCAACGGCTCATCCATGAGGTCCAGAATGGAAACGAGGCCGTTCAGTTGGGCTTGGCGAAGGTGTTGGTCGAAAGGTATCCCTCGCAGCTCTACGCTGCCTTTCTGGAGGGAGGTATAATCTTTCTGATTCTCTTTTGGTTGTGGAGAAAGCCTTTGCGCCCGGGAATTATCTCGAGTCTTTTTCTTATCCTCTATCCCATTGGACGAGTGCTTAGTGAACAGTTCCGTCAGCCAGATCTGCATATTGGATTCCAAGCGTTAGGGCTTACCCGAGGGCAGTGGCTCAGTGTTGCAATGGTTTTACTCAGCTTGATGCTCTTTGTGTTTGTAGCTCGTCGTAAGGCTGAACGACTTGGTGGTTGGGCCAGTGAATAATCCTGCGAACGAGGTGCAAGATTCTCCATCATCTTTTTTGTACGGATTGGCAGCGGTTGCGCTACTCGTCATCCTTTGGGGAATACAGCCTTTTTTTATGAAGCTCGCCTTAGAGCGTTTTGACACCTATACCGTGTCCTGGGTTCGACTCACATTTGCAGGCTTCATCACACTTTTCTTTACCCGTAAACGCGCCGGTGCTTACTGCAACAATTTTAAGAAGCACTGGCCACTCCTTTTAGTTGGAGGCCTATGTCTTGGAGCAAACTATTTCTTCTTCCTCAAGGGACTCGGTCTTGGTGGGCCACTTACTGCTACGGTTCTTATTCAAGTTGCTCCGCTGACCCTTGCACTGATTGGAGTATTTGTATTCAAGGAACAACTGAGTCCTAGGCAACTTGTTGCTGTCGCAGTTGCCGTCTTTGGATTTTCGCTATTTTACTACGACCGGCTCACGTTCGCAGATGAGGGTGGTTTTCAGGCGAATGCTGCCTTTCATGTGGTATTTGCAGCTCTCGTTTGGGTCGGCTTTGCCGTTGTACAAAAAGTAAAAGGCAAGGTGGTCGGTTCTGCTCTCGTGAATATCGTTGCATACTTTACGTCTGGAATTGGGCTAGCTTTTTTTGTTGACTGGTCGTCATTTCAACATGTCTATTCCTGGAGCTTTGCCGCAGTATTCTATCTCACCTTTTCAACGGTGTTTGCATACGGCGCGTTTGGAGAGGCAGTGCGAGTTCTGCCGGTTACCCTGGTCAGCATTCTCGTCGTAACCAATCCGTTTGTGACTATTATTGTTGTGGAAGTTCTCCTGTGGCTTGGAAATGCTTACTTTGAGCCGACACCACTCTCAACTCTGGGATATGTGGGTACCACTCTAGCTATTGTCGGTGTCGCTATTACTAGCATGAAGAGAGGTTAAACCGATTATCCAAAAATGACCCTGCGAAGGCGTTGTGAGTTCGAGTGGAGCAATGGGATAGGCGAGGTGACAAAATCCTGACGTCCTATTTTTGTAACTCCTCGTAAACACAAGCTGAGAGTTGGCACTGCACTTGCCACTGCCCCTCCTGAACATACTGACAAACAGTATCGATTCAGATTGGAGGATAGAGTGATCATATCTTGGTGGCAGAAAGTTGATCGACACGTGGTTGGGGGAATCGTTCTCGGGTTGCTCTTCTTTGCAATTGCAGCGCTTTTGACCGGTGGAATCATCAATTTCTTCAGTATCAGCGCACTCTTTGTGGTTCTTGGAGGGACCGTTGCAGCAACGGTAGTTCAGTTCCCGCCGGAAGTATTTCAAACAGCAAAACAAGAATACCTCGATATCATATTTCCTAAAGAAGTACCTTCGTTTGAGGCTCGGTATCGGTATCTTGAGAAACTTTCCCGTTTGGTCAAGGAGCGGGGACTTGTTGTCTTGGATCAAGAAGCTTCGGCTGCGAGAGACCCGTTTCTGAAGCTCGCGCTTGAGCTTTCCTCAGATAGAACATCGCCAGAGCAGATTCAGAGAATCATGAGTCATGAGATGGCATCCTCCTATCAGCGCGGAATGCAGGTGGTGGGAATGGTTGAATCGATGGCGTCTCTCGCTCCAGCCATGGGTCTGGTAGGTACCATCATTGGACTTGTAAACATGTTTCAGTCGCTGGGAGATATCAGTGGCGTTGGACAAGGGCTTTCTGTTGCTCTCCTCACTACCCTATATGGAGCAGTTCTCTCACATCTCCTATTTGCCCCACTTGCTGGGAAATTGCGAGAGAAAGAAGAGGAGAAGGCGCGATTGAAAAGACTGACTTTAGAGGGGATTTTGAGCCTTTCCCAGGAAGAAAATCCAATCCTCTTTGAGCAGCGACTTCGAAGCTTTAAATCAAATATCTCTCAGAATCGGGCTGCTTCATGAGCCACTTTCTTGCAGCGCATTCGGAATATTTGTATCAGCGAAAAAGCGATGATGAGCGATTTCTCTATCTCTATCTCTCGCTCATGATAGCGGTATTCTCAATTACTACGATGTTAAATATTGGGCCTCACGACACGACGGATGCTCATCTTGCAACTGAAGTGGCATCTCCCAAGCGTGAAGGGATGCACACCTTACATGGTGATCCGGAGAAAAAGCTTGCCACGAGTGACTTTCGAATCTTTAAAGCGAATACGGCAACAATAGATGAGGGCTCGTTCGAAGCTCTGCTCTTCTTGTTGAGATCTCACAATGTCAATGCTGTTTTAACCGTGCATTCTGCAATGGACATTCCTGAGAGCGCGTATGCAAGGGCGCTGGCAGTGCAGTTAAGACTAGAAGAAGCCGGCTTCACTCCCCACGAGGTCCGGGTGGAGGTGCATTTTGGGAATAAAGGAGCCAGTGATGTGGCAGTTACCTTGTATCCCTTCTAGTCCTGGCAGACTGGGAAATTCGGGAAAGCGTTCTACTTGGCTTCTCTCGCTCGCCGATCTCGTCACTTTGCTGCTTGCCGTGACCTCGGTTTCTCTGACGGCTGGTAACCTGGACTCTTTTACATCCCAGCGTGGAGGGGTCAAAGAAGGCTCTTCTGGAGTTGGTATCCAAATTGCTCATACCCCTACAGAGACTGTTGGAATGACGGTGTTTCTATTCCGAGAGCAGTTTGTCGGAATCGACCAAGAGCTAAGTGCTGAGGCGGTTAAGTTCTTGAAATCGAATATGAATCACCAAAGTTCAGCCACTCGAGAGCTCGAAGTTATGAGTTGTGAGGCAGGAACTTCAAATCTCGAATGGCACGGTTCAATGCTCCGACTTCTGACGCTTCACCGTCATCTCTTTGACGGAAAGCCGAAAGGGCGCGGAGAAGTAAAGATGGTAGTCCTGGGGAAGCATTGTGAACTCCTGGGCTATTCCGGAACGAGCGAAGGCCAGCCGGTGTTGGCTATTCGAGTACGCGAAAAGGACATGACGTAAGATGGCGGACGAGGAAAAGGAAGAGACAGAAGAGAAGACAGAGGGGCAAGCGGATGTCGCGGCTCCAAAATCTGGTGGATCGAAGAAGTGGCTCTTCATCGGCGGGGGGGGCTTTGCGCTAATCTTACTGATTTGAACACTGCTCCTGTTCTTGTTTGTGCTTTCTGGTGGAGAAGAGTCTCAAACAGAAAAAGAAAATCCCGAAGCAGCAAAAGATAAACAGGAACTCGTTCTTATGATGGAAGGGTTCGAAGAGGATGATGAAGCAGAAGAGAATGAACACCCGATGGGTGCCTTCTACCCTTTTGAGACATTCGTCGTGAATCTTTCTGGGTGAGGATACTTACGGTGTCAAGCACAAGTGGAGTTCGCCAAGCG
>JAGRAT010000104.1 GCA_020434495.1 Bdellovibrionales bacterium
AACGCGGGGGATGAAAGGACTCTCCTCACTCGCCCCACGCGTTCAAGCGACATTGACATGCCAGCCAATTCAGTCTCCATTGACAGCTTACATCAGATTGATCTCTCAGATACGAATCGCCTCCGGTCTCTGATCGAGAGTGGCTTCTCAGACTCCACGAATCGAAGAGATCATATTCTTGCAGTTGCCGACTTTGCGCGTGAGGTTGCCACCGCTATACACCAGAAGCACCCTGGGCTTGCTGTTGATATCGATGAAATTGAGCGTGCTGCCCTTCTTCATGACATTGGATATCTTCCCGCAGTAAAAGAGTACTTGTGTAAATACACAGAGCTCCTTCCGACTGGATGGCACCCGGTAGATGGAGCATATTTTCTCCGCTCAAGAGGAGAAGAGAGACTTGCAGATCTCATCGAAGGCCATGGGAACTCGCTCGAAGTGGCAAAGCTTCAACACTTAGCGACTTTCACAATTTCGACCGACTTAGCAGCAATGATCATCACATTCTGTGACTGCCAAACCGATCCTACTGGAAAGCGGTTAGACTACGAGTCAAGACTGGAAGAGATCAAACTACGAAAAGGAGCATCTTCAGTGGAGGTTCTTGCGCACGAGCAAGCCAAGCCAAGAATCAGACAAATTATTGAAGAGATAAAGAACCTGATTGCATAGCGCATTACGAACAGCCAAAGACAATTGACTGGCGGCGACCTGATTCAACTTTAGTCACCCCGTGAACTCGAGGAAGAAAGAGAGACAACGTCCAACTCTCCTGCGAGGGATACGAGCGCATTGACTCATTTTCAACAAAAAATCTTCCGCCAGAGAACTCCCCTGGCAAACGGAGAACGGCTGTAAAACGAACCTCCTTGTCTTCATGAGGGGCAATGAAGTCTCCCGTTCTCATCTCATTGATCTGTACCAAACGTAAAGACAGTGCGGGTTCAGCTTTCCCCTTCATCGCGACCGTCTGTTGATAAATCGGATCAAGGTGGGTGGCGAGTATCTCTCCTGTAGTCCAAAGGTCATTGTCTGGGGAGCCACGCTCAGCTTGAGAATCGATTGAAAGCCGAGAAAACCGAGAACCTGCTTTGGATGTAATTCGTTTATAAGTGACATGATCAGCAAACTGTTTTGCACCAATAAGTTCAATATGTTGAAGTGGAACCAACGACCCAGAAAGTACAAGAGAACCATCTTTTGCAAGAGATTCCGCCAATGAGGTCAGACGATCTCTGGAGATCCATAAGTCGTCCCTGGCATCAGATGAAAAAGACTCCGCGGGCAAGTCCGCCCTTTTATCAGTTGCTCTTGAGTGCACAAATTTTCCCCGACATGAGTCAGACTATATTGCTGAACTAAGAATTCTTACTCAATAAAGTTCGAAAGCTTACAATCGTGATTCACCTAAATGCTCATCATCCATGACGATTCCGTACTCATGAGCTCGCAGCCTCTCAATTCGATTTCTCACAGCAGGCGACACATTTCTGAGGTAAATCTTGACGTCATCAGCTGGAAGGTCCCCGCTCTCCTGACTTCCTTCCAGCTTCTTCGCTAACGCTCTTTGGGACTCAATTGTTTTTCTGAGCTTCAGAAATACACCGATAGTGTCGTCACCAACCCTAGAGACTCCACGCATATCAAACACGAGCTCCCTATCCTGCGCCAGCGCCGCAAGAGGAACGATAGCAGTTTCAGCCCTCAGGGCATGATATCGGTCGCCGCTCTCGGGAATTCCCCCTGCATCCAAGGATTCGGCCCGAAACGAAAATCGAATTTCTGAATCCGTCAATTCAAATCGTGTAAGATTGCCAGCGAGGCTCGGCTCCAACGGTCTCGATATTCGTTCTTGCATCCCTCTGTAATTGGAAACTTCTTCCGCAAGAGAGCGTTCAAATTGAGGCGCGGTAACATTAAAAAAATTCCTTGCCGCTGCTTCATCAACAGACTGCATCGACACCCCAACGCTCGCCAAAGCATCATCGACACATTGGAATACCTCAAATCTTGAGGCGATCCCTAAAGACTCCAAGGACTCAGCTATCCATCCCTTCGGGTCAATTATAATGGCGAGGGGAGAACTCTGGTGGTCTAACCCAAAGGCTGCTCCTTCAGTGCTCGTATAGAGGCGGACAAGCTGGGAACGCATCCCATCGAGGTCTCCTGAGTCGTCAGAGTAGTCTATAATAAAATGAGCTTTCTCAGTTTGAGTGAGAAGCAGATTACCGAATCGCTGAGAGCTGATACCACAGTCAAAAACACCAGCAGTTCGGTTTGGTGCAATAAGAACGGTATCTTTCTCTAGAAATCGAATTGAAGCGAGATCCGCTATCGTCGGAGCCCTCTCGAGACTCCCAGCAGCTCCTCTGTCAGAGCCAGATAACACTGGCCACTCTTCGGGAGAATTCTCGTTTGAACTCCCAGGAGACGGAGAGTTGAATTGTCCCATGTAGCCCTCGCTTTGCTATTCATTCCCTCATTGAATTCTAATACTCCTAAAATCCCTAACAAAGCTTTTCTTGAGAAGTAGTTGATTTTCCTCAAAGAACAGCTGGCGGAGGTCATTTTTGCCATAAATGGGCAGGAGGCTCGGTCTCGCATTCCTGTTATTATCTCTGGGTGATTCAAAGCCTTATTAGCCATCTTCCTATACCACTCCGCCACACCGTTTCCCTTCGACTATTTGGGCTGACCAAGGTAGCTATGATCTGCTGGCTACGACCTCGAGTGGTGGAATTAAATGACTATCGGTGCGAAATAGTCATTCCACTGTCTCGCCGCTCTCGAAATCATTTGAACTCGATGTATTTCGGCGCACTGTGCGTTGGCGCCGACTGCGCTGGGGGCCTTATGGCTTTTGAAGAGATGCGAAAAGCTCGAAAGAAAATAGATCTCGTGTTTAAATCAATCAGTGGAGAATTTCTGAAACGCCCGGAAGGCGACGTGCACTTCATCTGTGAAGATGGCGGTAAAACTCAACAGCTCATTGAACGAACCATCAATTCAAAAGAGCGAGAAGAGACCCCTGTAACGATCATTGCAAAGACCTATGATCCAGAAGAGCTTGAAGTAGCAAAATTCACTTTGACCCTTTCTGTGAAACTTAGAGAAAAATGAATCGTAAGCTCCTGATCGTTCACTGCTCAACCCTTAGCGCCTCTGAAACATTCATTCGCGCCCATATTGATTACCTGCCGTTTCAGATATCATTTGTTCATCAACTACCACCAAAACTTGTCAATATTTCGTCATATACTCCCGGAGCGGGACACGCTGTAGATGCTCTTGAAGAGCATACAGAAGAGTATGAGGCCATCATAGAAACTTGTTCTCCAGGCCTGATACTCGCGGAATATGGTCCATCTGCGGTAGCTGTACTAAAAGCTTGCAAGTTAAAAGGTGTTCCCCTCGTAGCTCACTTTCACGGTTTTGATGTTTCGATGACAACGGTGCTTGAGCGATACAGCGCAGGATACAAAGCCGTGTTCGAGTACGCCTCTGCTCTTATTGCTGTATCGTTCGCCATGAAAGAACGGCTTATCTCTTTAGGAGCACCCCCTGAAAAAATCAATGTAGTCTCTTACGGAGTTAATTTGGAGAACTTTTCCGTTAGTTCGTATCCGGAGCAGAGCTCTTTCCTCTTTCTCGGAAGATTGGTAGAAAAAAAGGCACCTCTCATCCTTCTTGAAGCTTTCAAAGAAGCGACTCGAAGACACCCACACCTTACCCTTAATATCGCCGGAGACGGCCCTCTTCTGGAAGATTGTAAAAGGTTTGTAGACCGCAATTCGCTTGGAGCTCAGGTTCACCTTCTCGGCGCAGTTCCTCACCACTCGGTTCCGCAACTTCTTAGAGAGACGAGCGCTCTTATCTTACCGTCTATTCGCTCCCCCTCGGGAGATGAAGAAGGACTCCCAAACTGCATTCTTGAATCGATGGCATCTGGTAGACCAGTAATATCAACTCGCCACTCGGGAATTCCAGAGGCCGTCATCGACGGAGAAACCGGAATCCTGGTTGATGAAGGGAACGTGGATGCGCTCACAAAAGCCATCGACTTGATGGCGAGCAATTTGGCGCAAGCAAAATCGATGGGGATAACTGGGAGAAAGCGCGCAGAACAGATTTTTGATCAAAAAGCTTCGATTTCAAATCTCGCAAAAGTACTAAAGGAACAGATTCATCAACTATGAAAGTTCTTTATGTTTGCCATATTGCAAATCGATATGGAGCGAATCGCTCGCTCATTGAGATGTTGATAGAGCTCATCCCTCTCGGTATCAGCCCGCATGTCGTTGTACCCAAACAAGATTCCCTTTTATCGGACTTGGAGGATAATAAAATTCCCTTTAGCATCACTCCCATCGACTGGTGGGTAGAGCCAACCGATTCCCGTCGCTCAACCCGTCAAATTGAGGAATTTTTATCTCAATCTCCTTCACATGAACTTCTGGAAATTGCGGCAAAATGCAAACCCGATCTGGTCCATACGAATAGCGGCGTCACCGCTGAAGGATTTCACCTTGCACGACACTTGCAACTTCCTCATATCTGGCACCTTCGGGAAATGGGAGAATTAGACTATGGATTGTCGTTCTCTTATGACAAAGCCGCCTGCGTGGAAATTCTGTTATCGAGCTCTGCCTGTATTTGCAATTCTCAAGCTACTCAAAAGGCGTATTTCGGAGACATTCCACCGACAAATTGCATTGTGCTCCATAATCCAGTTCGACCACCATCGCCTCCACTTAACCAAAGAAGATTGAGGAGAGACAAAATTCAGCTCCTTACTATGGGGCATATGAGCAAATTCAAAGGTCATCACCATGCGATATCTGCTCTGGCAACGCTTCTCAGACGAGGAGTACATTGCTCACTTACGATTGTCGGAGGAGGACTTGGAGAGTATAGAGACTACTGCGTTCAACTTTCAAAAGAACTTAAGGTAGAGCACCTCATTACATTCGCAGGGGACGTCTCTGAGCCTTGGTCGTATTTCCAAGATGCGGATATTTTTCTGCACTGCGCTACGAATGAAGCGTTCGGTAGAGTGACGGTTGAGGCAATTCTGGCTCGATGCCCAGTTGTCGCGAGAGCTTCCGGAGGAACTCCAGAGATCATTACCAACCGTGAAAATGGATTTCTCTTTAATGACCCCGATGAAATTCCGCAACTTATCCAGCAGGTGACCCAAACTCCAAATCTGACCGCCATAACGGAGAACGGCTATCAGCAAGCTGTCGAGCGTTTTGACCCTGCCTTCCACGCAAAGAAAGTCCGGGACTTATACACATCGATTGCACGACATCCCTCGTAAAGCTCCTAAAATCTAATATTCTACAGCGATTTCATAGCCTTACATTCACTCGTGGGCAGAGCTATCTGCAACCATTCAACAATTTTGGTCATCTACACTAATGAACATCCCTAATCACAAGAGCAAAAATGGACGAACAGACTCTTCAGAGTGTTCGACTTGGAATCGAGTCTCTTCATCTCGGCAAATATGCCGAGTCGGTTGGCTATCTCGATCAGGCAAACAAGAAAAATGGCGCCTCTCGTCAACTTCAGATTTTGAAAGAGGCGACGTGAAAGAGCAAAACTGTTTTGTATTTCTAGCTGCCACCGCTAACCAAGCCCTCATTTTCGCAAAGCTAAAAGAGCAGCTCGACAAGTGCGGAATCGAGAGTCGCTTCTTAACTCTCGAAAACATTTATAAGCAAACAGCCCATCTTGCGTTTCAAAAGGCGGGGATTCCTTATGAGCCGATTCCACTCAACAATCCACCAGATGACTGGTGTGCGTTAGATCGTCCAGAGAGAAATCCATACCTACAGGAAGTCACCTCCTGGGCATGGCGCTATTTTAGTGCCCCAGCCATTCATACCCTCATAGTGGGAAATGATGTTGGGGATATAGAACAAATTTGTATCCGCAGTGCCGAGCGATTCGGCATTCGAACAGTACGCATTCAAGATGGCATTCAAGGACTCCGTAGAGACTTCCCGGTCAAAGTAGACGATGAGTTCCAAGCACCGACACTATTCTCTCCGATACCGATGGAAGGAGGATGTGAAATCTATTGCGTCTGGTCCGACTATATGAAACTGATGTTTGAAGAACGAGGGCTTGCGGGAGACGTCAAGGTCACTGGAAGTGTACGCCACGATGAGTTTGCAGATATCCCCCCATACAAAGAACGTCGACACAAAGAGAAATTCGTTATTGGAGTTGCCGGTCAACCTTTTGCAAGTTATGGAGACATGTGGCCAGCGCAAGAAGTGTCACTCTACCAACATATAATTCAGATGTGCCTATCGCGTCATGACATTGAGGTCATTTTCAGACCGCACCCTGAATCTCGAATGTTCGATAGTTATACGTTGGCATTTCAAAATCAGTGCGACCGAGTTTCCATAGAGATGGGCGCACCTCTGAGCGAATTCCTGAGAAACATTGATGCGCTCGTCACCGTTGATAGCAGTGTAGCTGGAGAGGCGGCTGCACTCGGGATACCAGCGCAAAGACTACTCCATTTGCGAACTCGAACTTCTGGAGAGGTGCTCAGAGTTCACGAACAAAGATTCATGGAATATCTTCATGGAACCGACTTTCCATTCATAGGGGAATCGGCCCTTCTGCCAGACAATTCGAATGTCTCTGCTTTCAGGCCACGAGATTTCGCAAACACATACGTCGGCACCTTCGATGGGAAAGCTGTTGCAAGAACAATCAACGTACTAATTGAAGCAGAGATTCCTCGCAACGAAGCCTCGGACTCAGGTGTTACTATCCTTATCGAGACTATTGGCCAAGATCCAATGGCTGCTATCAATACGTCACTCAAGAACATTCGGCCATCTGATCAAGTTCTGGTGATAGATCGAACTCCCGAATCAGCTGTTGAAAACTTTTTCTCGAAGCGAATAGTGGATCCTCGACTCAGAATTTTACGTGCACCTCTATTACCATTGATAGAGGCGCTCGATGTGGGTCTTTCTCACCTAACAACTCCTTTTATTCTCAGATTAACCCCCGGGACACATCTCTTGCCAGGTGCTCTCGATATGTTTAGAGATCAATTTTTAGCCGAACCGAATGTGTCGTTTGTCAGCAGCTGCTTCTTCGGGAGAAATGAGTGCGCAGCCAGCGAGGGGTTTGTGAAGGTACCAGACTCTCTCAATTACGAAGATCTATCCCGATTTGGCTCTTATGCGATGACTTCTTACTGCTATCTAACGAGTTTGCAGACAATACGATCTTGCGATGGCTTTTTGGATGAAACTCACCCAGATCTGAATCTCTTAATGCGGCTGACCCAGAAAACTCATCAAGGCGCAAAAATTATACAAGCTCCCCTGTTTATCTCACCCGCTTTCTTCCCCGAAACTCGATGGAATAGCTTTAGTGACAACCTCCCTCTCTACGAAATTCGGTGGCCCCTCTCCTCTCAAGAGGTATTATCTGGATCTCAAAATGATTCGGCCCCTCAAAGAGAAGAAATCGAAACTGCGATTCTCAATCTGTTCGCTTCCAGAGAATTTCATACCGCCCTTGAAGTCATTTCAACTTTAAAGCGCAGCGATCAACAGCGACCGAGAATTCTCTATCTCAAAGCTCTGGCTGAGGCAAAGACTCACAACTTTGTAGCAAGCAAAGAAACCCTCGAGGAGACACTGTCACTTGATAGTGATTTCAAAGACGCTCGGCAGCTACTCAGCTACTTAGAAGAACGCCTGTAGGCAACCCATACCATTGTGAGTCATACCATTGTGAGCAGCAATCCTGGAACAAGAACGCAAATGAGAAGGCCTACTTCCCTTTAGCTAAGTTCTTCAGCACCGTGCACAAAATACCACCGTCCCTTACGTACTGGACTTCCATTGGAGTATCTATACGGCTAAGTACTGTAAAATTCTTTGGAGACCCATCGCTCGCCTTCGCAGTCACCTGCACTTTTTCACCAGGCTTGGTGTCGTCGCCTATCCCAATTTGAAAGCTCTCCGAACCATCAAGCCCAAGTGACTCAGAGTTCTCACCCGGCTGAAACTGCAAAGGAACAATACCCATCCCGATTAAATTACTGCGGTGTATGCGCTCATAGCTCTCTGCTATGACTGCCTTGACGCCTTGCAAATAGGGACCTTTAGCAGCCCAATCCCTGGAAGAACCGGAACCGTACTCTTTCCCAGCCAAAATGATAAGTGGAGTATTCTCCGCCTTATACATCTCGGCGACCTCAAAGAAGCTCGCTTCAGTCCCGGTCGGCAAATGAATGGAGTAGTTTCCTTCTTTACCCGGAACCAACTTGTTCTTTATACGGATATTAGCGAACGTACCTCGCACCATAACCCGATCATTTCCCCGACGAGACCCATAGCTATTGAATTCTGAAGGCTCAACACCGTGCTCTTGAAGGTACTTTGCAGCGGGCGAACTCTTCGCGATATTCCCAGCGGGCGAGATATGATCCGTCGTAACCGAATCACCAAATACGCCTAGAACCCGAGCGCCGGTGACCGGACGAATCTGGCCGTCGTCCAATGACACCGCATTAAAAAATGGAGGGTTCTGAACATAAGTCGATTCGGCCTTCCACTGATACAACTCACCTTTACTGGCATCAATCGCCTGCCAGGCTTTTGAGCCTTTAAAAACCTCACCATAACGCTCTTTAAACATGTCGACAGTGATGAAGGACCGAACCGCATCTTCAATCTCTTTGTTGGTTGGCCAAACATCTTTTAAGTAAACATCTTTACCGTTGTCTCCCTTACCAAGCGGCTCCGAATTGAGATCGCGATTGGTATTACCTGCCAACGCAAAGGCTACCACCAAAGGAGGCGATGCAAGGAAGTTGGTTTGAGTAAGAGGATGTACCCTCCCCTCAAAATTTCTATTTCCGGAAAGCACAGCAGAGACTACGAGATCTGAATCTCTGACCGCCTTCTCTATCTCAGGCTTGAGCGGGCCAGAGTTTCCGATGCAGGTCGTACAGCCATATCCGACGGTTTGAAATCCAAGTTTATCAAGGTAAACATTCAGCCCAGACTTTTCGAGATACTCAGTTACCACCCTGGAACCAGGTGCTAAAGATGTCTTGACGTACGCTGGAACTGAGAGTCCATGTTCTACGGCCTTTTTTGCGACTAGGCCGGCAGCAAGCATGACTGACGGATTGCTCGTGTTCGTGCATGAGGTAATAGCAGCAATCACCACAGCGCCGGTCTCCATCTGGATGCTACTTCCATCAACTAATAAGTCCACTGACTTTTTAAACTCATCATCGGTTCTGCCAAGCCCCTTTGGACCAACAGGACTAGTGACCATTTTCGGATAAGAAGTTTTCAGAGCGGAGAGCGGAACTCGATCTTGCGGTCGCTTCGGACCAGCAATCGCTGGCTCTATCGTTGAGAGATCAAGCTCAGCTACCTGACTAAATTCCGGGTCTGGGGTATCGGCGGTTCGAAAGAGTCCCTGCTCTTTGTAGTATCTCTCAGTAAGTTCAATTAATTCCGCCGGACGCCCTGTAGCTCGCATGTAATCGAGGGTTACTTCATCTACGGGCGAGAAACTCACGGTAGAACCCTGCTCTGGAGCCATATTCCCGAGAGTGGCTCGGTCGGCAATTGTCATCTCGGCCAATCCCGGACCAAAAAACTCGACAAACTTTCCCACAACTCCGATCTGTCTGCACAGCTCAGTTACTCTGAGCACAAGATCAGTAGCAGTTGTGCCCTCCGGCATCTCGCCAGTAATCTTTATACCGACTACATCTGGGATGAGCATAACGATCGGCTGATTAAGCATAACAGCTTCAGCTTCAATACCCCCGACTCCCCATGCTACAATCCCGAGCCCGTTTACCATCGGAGTATGACTGTCGGTGCCAACGCAGGAATCAGGGTATGCCATCCGAGTATCCGGATTGACATATGTTACATCAGATAGGTACTCGAGGTTTACCTGGTGAACGATACCGGTTGACGGTGGCACAACACGAAAATTCTTAAACGCGCCCTGACCCCACTTTAAAAAC
>JAGRAT010000105.1 GCA_020434495.1 Bdellovibrionales bacterium
GAAGCGAGCCGAAGTGGATGGTGTCATCGAGACGGTTTCTAAACTCAGGGCGAAACAATTGCTTAATAGCTTTATCACGGTGATCGTTGCTTGACTGCTGCCCAAAGCCGATGCTTTTCGCCGCACCCGAACCAGCATTGGTAGTCATAATGATAATGACGTTTCGAAAATCAGTCTTTCGACCTTGGTTGTCCGTCGCTTGCGCGTTGTCCATGATTTGAAGAAGGACATTGAATATATCTGGATGTGCCTTCTCGATCTCGTCCAGGAGAAGGACTGCATAGGGATGTTTTTTTACAAGATCGGTGAGCTGTCCTCCTTCTTCATATCCAACATATCCGGGGGGCGCTCCAAGCAACCGCGACACAGTGTGCTTTTCCATGTACTCACTCATGTCGAAGCGATGGAAATGAATTCCGAGCGACCGAGCCAACGCTTTTGCAAGTTCTGTTTTTCCAACTCCTGTAGGCCCCGCAAAGAGAAAGCTCCCCATCGGTTTTGATTCGTTCTGAAGAAGCGCTCGAGCACGTTTGATGGCAAGTACGATAGCCTCAACCGCGGGATCTTGACCGAATACCTGAGCCTTGAGTTCCATCTCAAGATTCTTCAACTTATCTTCATCACTTCCAGCAAGTCGCTTCACCGGGACTTTCGCCATACGAGCAACCACTTCGGCGATGTCTTCTTCGCCAAGCTGCTTCTTTCTCTTTGAGGGGAGCCGGATAGCGTTTGCGGCCCCAGCTTCATCAATAACATCTATCGCCTTGTCGGGTAGCGCTCTGTCAGTAATGTGCTTTGCAGCGAGTTCAACGGCAGCGGTGATAGCTGCCTTAGTAAATTTTACATCGTGGTGTTCTTCGAAGCGCTCTTTGAGTCCTTCAAGAATCTGAATAGAGACCTCCTTCGAGGGTTCCTCGAGTTCTATGGTGGTGAATCGTCTCGACAATGCGCGATCTTTCTCGAAGAATTTTTTGTAATCTTCATCTGTTGTGCTTCCTATGCAACGGAGCTTCCCTTTGGAGAGAATAGGTTTCAGAAAGTTTGAAGCATCCAGGCTCCCAGTTCCAGTCGCTCCAGCTCCAACGATCGTGTGAATTTCATCAATAAAGAGGATGGCGTTCTCTTGTGCGAGGAGTTCCTTTGTGACGTTTTTGATGCGGTCTTCGAATTCACCGCGAAACTTTGTTCCAGCTATTAAGGACCCTATGTGAAGTGAGTACACTTTGGCGTCTTTCAGCGGTTCGGGAACATTCCCAACGAATATCCGCTGCGCGATAGCGTGCGCCATAACTGTTTTCCCGACACCTGGCGCTCCGAGAAAAAGAGGGTTGTTCTTCTGCCTGCGACTTAACACTCGGAGGGTTCGTTCGATCTCTTCTTCTCTCCCTATTACTGGATCGAGCTCGCCTTCAGCGGCCAATGCGGTAAGGTCTTCGGTGTACTTCTTTAAAGCCGACCCTTTCCGAGAACGCTTTTGTCGTTCTCCGTCTTCATCTTCTTCCAGGAGATCGACATCTTCCTCGTCCTCATCTTCGTCGTCGACTTTTGATATGCCGTGCGAGATGTAGTTCAGTACATCTAGCCTGTTGATGTCTTGCTTTTTGAGGAAGTAGACGGCGTGAGAATCGTCTTCGCTGAAGAGAGCTACGAGAACTTCGGCCGCGGTGATAACTTTTTTCCCACTAGAGTGCATATGGATAATCGCTCGTTGAAGCACTCTCTGTACGGCAGGAGTCTGTATAGGGTCTGCCCTCTCGGCATCCGAACCGGTGGCCATTTCGATATGGCTTTCCATGAAGTTTTCAAGATCCTTTTTAATCTCTGAAAGGTCTCCACCGCATTTTTTGAGAATAGTGTTTACCTCAGGATCCGAGATAAGTGCCAACAGTAGGTGCTCGAGGGTAAAGTATGCGTGTTGTCGAGATGAGGCTTCACGCCAAGCTGCTTCGAGCGTATAACCGAGTTCGGTACTAAACACCGCTAAACCTCCTCCATAATGCACTTCAAAGGAAAATCCTCCTCTTGGGCACGAAACTCCACTGCGGTAACCTTTGCTTCAGCTATCTCCTTGGGATACACACCGCAAAGCCCGGAACCTTTTTGATGCACTTCAAGCATGATTCGAGTCGCATCAGAGGGGGACTTTTGGAAAATGCTCTCGAGTACTGCCACAACAAAATCCATAGTGGTGTAATCGTCGTTCAAGAGGAGCACCTTATACATTTTTGGTTCTTTTAGCTCCTGTTTATCTCGGGTAATGGTGCCTAGTCCGCCTTGAGAGCCGTCTTCGTCAGAATCGTCGTTTTCGTTTGTTGCTTGAATGATTGGTTTCATGAAGGCGATAGGCTTAAGAAAGAGTTTCCGTAGAGTATTATGATGCAGTATATACTGTTCGCCAATGAATTTGTCTCAACTTGAGTAAATGATTGTTGCTTTTGGATATTTTTTAGCGGCCCCTTTGTTATTTCCCCGTGGAATATCGTAGAGGAGCAGGTAAGTAATAGCCCAATATGGTAGTTACCCACTTTCCTCCCACCCACCTCGCTGATGAGCACGGTTTGCTTGCCGTTGGTGGTGATGTTGAAGTTGAATCTCTGTTGCTCGCCTACCGCCAGGGGATATTCCCTTGGCCTCTGCAGGAGGGCCTTCTTACCTGGTTTGCGCCACCAGAGCGAGCCATCCTTGAGGTAGAGCGTTTTATGCTCTCGCGGTCAATGAAACGTTTTTTAAAGCGCCACGAGTATAGTCTCTTTATCAACCGCGATTTTGAACGAACCATCCTTTGTTGCCAACAGAGTGCAAACCGAGAGGGTCAACGTGGTACGTGGATTACTGATACGTTGGTGGAGGGGTACATAGAGCTCTTTCGCGCTGGTTATGCAAATAGCATTGAGTGTTACGAAGGTGAGCAGCTAGTCGGTGGGCTTTATGGAGTGAGCATCGGACAGATGTTTGCTGGGGAATCAATGTTTCACCGAAAGGACAATACTTCTAAGCTGTGTTTCTGTTTTCTTCTTGAGTGGTTGCGAAGAGCCGAAGTCCCTTGGGTAGATTGCCAAGTGCTCACACCACTAACTGAAAGTTTTGGAGCGCATGAAGTTCCGCGTAAGGAGTTTGAACAGCTTCTTAGTGAGAGACTCGCTTTGCAAGGTGACCCCCTTTTCTCGAGGGAGACAGTAGAGATCGGAATTTGGAGAGGGAGCCGTTTGCCCCCTTTGTAAATCTATTGTTTTAACGAGCTGAGAATTTCACTAAAGCAACGAACGCGAGGCACGGACCCAGAGATCTCGTCAGCTTCTGGCTTGGGGAGCCCTTCGCTTTGGTACCAGAGCACTTTCCAGCCAGCTCCCAGTCCTCCACCAATGTCGTTCTTCGGACAATCACCTATGTAGAGAATTTTCTCATTTGGCACACCAATCCGGGACGCGACTCCATCGAAAACTTTTTTTGATGGCTTTTTAAACCCGATATCAGCCGCACAGAAAATATGGTCAAAATGCACGTCGAGCCCAAGTTCTGGCAGGAGGTTATGAATACGCCGATCGTTATTGGTGAGGACTCCAAGAATAAGGCCAGCGTCCTTCAAGCTTTCCAGTAGGGATTCTATGTGAGGACGCAGTGTTCTGCTATGTGCCTTTCCGAACTCATCATAGATATCCTGGAATAGCTGGTCGTGAGGGAATTGTCCAGTGAGCTCTTGGATAACGTTTCCAACAAACTGCTCCCAAACTTTGCGGTCTCGTTCATGCGAAGTGAGATGTCCACCTTCATAGTTCTCGTAGGTGCCATGGATGCGCTTCCATGCAATGGGGACGATTTTGTTTATCTCGTTTGGTGAAATATCATACCCGTGAGCTTGAAGGTGGGGAGAGTAGCGTTCCCCTATTGTTCCATTCACCTCGTAGAGGGTGTCGTCAGCATCAAAAAAAATAGCATCTAAAGAAGTGAGATCAATCATGGAGTGATGATATCAAGTGACGAAATGAAGGAGAAGTGCTCAGGTGGTGATGGTCAACGAGGAAAGTACTCTCTCCATCGATTATCTACCAGCTTCTCTGTTTCGGGGTCGCATTCAAGTTCATCGGGGTAGTCTGGCTTCATTCGTGTATCGATGACGATTGGCGCTTCGTATGAGAGATGGTTGCGGGATATCGTCTTTTTAGAACAATAGATATCTGCTCCCGGCTCAAAGCGGGTAAAACTTTGCCAGAGGAAGTAGCTCTCAGATGAAGCGGTGCGTTCTGAATTGTCGGCAAGAATGATAAGTGGCCAATGCGCAAATGTTGAGTGAGAGGCGATGCGCTCTGCCAGAGTAGGCTCTTCAGCGTACGATGTGCCAGATACAACGAGGCAACCAGGGCAAAAGAAGGCAACATGAGAAATCCCTCGGGGGAGATCCCCACTAAAGCTCGTTGGGAGTTCCCGAATTGGATCTCCAATTCCAAGGAGGACTCCTTTACTCCCTTTGTTCACCTCAGGGCCGGTATAGTCCAGTGTGTCCATTGAAAGATTTGAGAATACGTAGAGGTCTGACCGAAAGTCTGCTCTTTCGAGAATATACTGAAGAACGGATCGAAAATCTCTGATATTCATTGAGCGATCTACTACCAGGAGAAACTTCGTAAGAGACAGTTGTCCCTCCCCAAGAATTCGGAAGGCAGAAACCATCGCTTCTCGTTTGTACCGCTCTTGAACAACTGCTGTTGCTAGGGAGTGGTATCCCGTTTCTCCGTAAGACCAGAGATCCTTTACGGTCGGCATGACAATAGGAAAAACAGGGCTTAAAAGTTCTTGGAGGTAGTCACCTAAGAAGAAGTCCTCCTGTTTTGGCTTACCCACCACTGTCGCCGGGCATATTGGTCGTGCTTTCCGAAGAAGAGCCTTGCAGCGAAATACCGGGTAATCGTGCTTGAGAGAGTAATATCCGTAGTGATCTCCAAAAGGGCCCTCAGGTCTCATCTCGGCAGGATCGCACTCTCCAACGAGTACAAATTCTGCGGAGGATACCGCGGGGAGTTTCGAAAAGGGTTGTTCGAGAAGAGGCAATCGTTCTCCAAGCACGAGAGAAGCGAGGAGGAGCTCGGGGACGTTCTCGGGAAGAGGTGCTATCGCTGAGAGTACAAGTGCAGGCGGGCCGCCGAGGAAAACATTGACCGGCAGCTTCTCTCCGAGTTGCTTTGCAACATGGAGATGAAATCCGCCTCCTTTGCCGATTTGGCAATGTAATCCCGTTTCATCATCGTTATACCGCTGCATACGGTACATTCCGAGATTTGGAATTCCTGTCTCAGGGTGTTCTGTATAGACGAGGGGCAGGGTAATGAATGGACCTCCATCTTGCTTCCAGGTTTTGAGCAGTGGAAGTCGTGAGAGTCTTGGTGGGGTATCTGCAATAAAATTCCCTTCCTGCCATGTTTTGCGCTTAAGTCCCACCTTCACGAGATCTGCGAAGAGCGCTCGTTCGCCCCAAAGACGGCTGAGGGTTGGAGGCATCAACGTCTCGGGGAGTTTTGCAATCTGCCGAATGAGATTTTCAGGACGCTTACCAAAGGCGAGCTCGACTCGCTTCGCAGTGCCAAAAAGATTGGTCGCTAGGGAAAAAGAAGCTCCGGTGATGTTCGTGAAGAGGAGCGCAGGTCCTCCTTCTGCAATAACACGCCGGTGTATCTCTGCAGCCTCTAAGTCGTGCGAGACGGGAGCCGATATTTCAACGAGGTCTCCTTCTTCGCGGAGTATGCTAAGAAATTCACTTAAATTACTAATCATCACTCAACAATTCTTATCAAGAGACGTTTGTACATACATGATTCGCGCTTTTCTGTCTCTTCTGTTCCTACAATCCCTCTTGCTGATCATGGTAACGGGCGCCTGCATCGCGGAGGAGGTAGCAGAATCAGATATATATGAGGTAACGGTTTCTCTTAAAAATGGTTCTAGTGCAACCATCTCATGTTTCCTTGGGGACCCGGGCACAGTTCGGAAGAGAGGTGCCACGTGGATATTTACGAAGTACTCCAAAACAAAACGTGCGCTCGCAAGAATGGGAAAGGGCGGAACCAGGAGATTTCGGCGGGTCTTAAGACTTCTGAAAGCTGGAAAGGATGGATGCGATTTGGAAGCGCAGGCGGTCTTTGATGAAGAGGGAAATACCACGGTTCCCGGTCGAGTGATTCTCAATATCCCCTCAGGAATAATTGGAAACATTTCTCGAGGAGAGTCGATTGCGGATCCCCTCTGTGAGCAGTGCCACGGTGTAAAGCGAAATAGAACCTACACTATTCTCGAGTCGCAGCTCCCAATTGCCCCTATGAATTTTGCTTTCTCGCAGCAAGAAATTGCCGATATCGCGGCGTATCTGAACAGGGACAGGTGAATAGGGAAAACATGCCGGGGGCTTGTCCTTTTTTCTCTTGTGGACGACTCTTGGCACGCAGTGTACTGCTATAGGTGTTGTCCCTCCGAGGGTTTAAACCTGCCGTGAAAAAGAGAGCCAGGAGCTCTGTCCTAATGGGCATTGTTACCGGGGGGTCGCTCTAAGAGGAATCGGTCTGTTGAGCCTTGAGAATTTGTGTTCCTTGGTGAAGAAGCGCCGCGCTGCCTTCGCCCTGATTGCCATCTTGATCGGCATCTCTCTTTCGAGCAGAGCTTCGGCCGTTGAAAGTGAGCTTGAGCTCTTTGTCACCACACGCGATCAGAGCGGAATAGCAAAGGTTATAAATAGAGGGAACACAAGAATTTCCGGGGTATTTGTCTCAGTAGAGTTGCGTAGTGTAAAGCAGCTCATCGCCGAAGATATTATCATCTCCCCAGGAGAGGTGAGGAGGCTCCCGTTTGTGATTGAGTTTCCGGAGGTTCAGGGAAGCTATCCGCTCATCACCACAGTTTCTTACCTCAGTCACCATAAGCGACTATCGTTTAAAGATGTCGGAACTTATCACTATGGGATTAAACGAACATTTCAGCCAACGTGTTTTTCATCCGATATTGGGCTATCTGGGAGCAGATCGATTGGACTTTCTTGTCGAGGGCGAACAAACCTCCTAGTAGTGGCACCAGATGAAGTTTTGGTATCGCTTGCGGGAAAGGAGGGATTCCCTCAGCATCTGCTTCTTTCGGAGTCGATAGCACCGCACAATTTACGTGCCCCAATTTTTTTCGTTGAAACTCGTACTGGCAGTGATGGCTATCATGCCGTAGCAGTGCAAAAGCGTTGGCTCACAGTGTCTAGTCAGTTCAATGTTGGTTCACCAATTCCATTGGCATTTTTGCTCCTCGCTGTGGTAGCTGGAATGTTTATGGTGTTGAGATACTGGCCGAGCGCTGAGCAAAGCGGGGGGTTGAGTGTTTGCATTGTGAGATGGGCGTGGAGCCTTGTGATAGTATCACTTGGCCTCTTGTTTGTTCAGGAGGGGAGTTGCCTCTCTGTTGCGTTCTTTACGAGCTTCAGCAGGAATAGCCTTCCAGAACATTGGGGGTTTGATATTCCCTGGTGGATTATTTCTACCATAGTACAATTCCTTTCTTTCGATGATGAAAACTACGCCTACTTCCGCCACTATTTCGCGTATCCGATATTTTTGTATTTTGTTTTCTGTAATTCCCTAACTCTTCGTTATCTCGTTCGACCGGATCCTCTTAACGACAAGTATTGGCAGTGCATGAAAGCATTTCTGAAGCCTCTCGATAGGCGGGTTGTGAGTTATAATGTCTCACAGGCAAAAATCGCCGCCAGGGCTCTTCTTGTGAAATTCATTTTTGCTCCGCTTTTGCTGAGTTGGTCGGTGAATAATTTTTCTCACGCTGCATTTCTTCTTTCTGAGCCTAACTGGAGTCCGCTCTCGATGCACATGATACTCCTACATCTTCTCATCACTCTCGATGTTGGTGTATTTGCCTGCGGGTATATCACAGAGCTTCCGCAGCTTAAAAATACAGTGAAGTCCGTGGAGCCCACTATGCTAGGTTGGTTCGTATGTCTGGTCTGTTATCCGCCGTTAAACGAATTCTTTTTTATTCCATTTGATCACCCAGTAGCATCCGATTTATGGGTGGCACCTGCCCATATTCAGCAATTTGCGTTGATCCCAATTCTGCTTCTGTGGATCGTTTATGTGTGGTCCTCTCTCTCACTTGGCTTTAAGGCTTCTAACCTCACTAATCGGGGGGTAGTCACTCGTGGGCCGTATAGATATCTTCGGCACCCAGCCTATGCCTCTAAGGTCGTCATTTGGATAATCGAAGGAGTGATTCTTGGGAAGTATTATCTCGCGCTCTGTTGTTCTTTCATCATTATCTATTTCTTGAGGGCTTGGACTGAGGAGCGCCACCTTATGAGCGATCCAGACTATATTGCGTATCGGGAACGCGTCCCAAATCGGTTTTTCCCACGGTTTTGGTGAGGATTCTTTCACGAAAAGCCACCGAACAAAGAAGAAGAAGCGAGAGAGCTTCGAAGGGAAGTCGATAGCGAGATTGTCCTGGAATGAAAAGTCCTCCGAATTGAATAGTAATCCAGGAGAAGATTAACCATACGAGGAGTCGTTCCTCGCGGAGTAATGGTTTCCTAAGCCAGAGAATGAGCGGAAGAAGTAAGAAGAGTATTCCCCAAAACCAACGGGTATACCAACCAAGTTTAGCGTAACTCGATCCGTTGGAGACGTGCGGCCAGGGCACCCCAAAAAGGGTGAAAATGATATCATCTCCAATCAGTGTAAGTGCTTGCTGGGAGTCAGCAAAGGGCAGATTGACCTCTTCTTTATAATCGCCATTGCTGAGATCGATTGTCATTTGAACTTCCCCATGACGAATCGTTCGGTAGTCGCTAATTGGTGCTAATGGTCGATCTGTTCCTCGGGCCGAATCAAAAGAGTAGCTCCAGCTTGCACCGTCTCGAGAAAGCTGAAGCCTTTGTGTAAGAGCGCCAGTCCTCGCCATGATTTCATTTCCTCTGTTCAAACCAAATGGGTGTATCAGCCGAAAGCTCGTGTAGCTCTTTATGGCTAGTGGCAGAGAGAATGGGAGGACGATGGCAAGTGCGGTAGCCACACCAAGAATTCGTTGCCGTGCATTCAGCAACGAGAGCATGTTCAGCAACGAGACTACCATTAAGGGTACGCCGATGCCCCTGGTAAGAGATACTAAAACCCAAGTAACGGTGCTCACCACGAAGCATCGAACAGTCATTTTGTGGATGCAGTCAAAGGTTAATCCCACGGCATAGCCGAGGAGAGTAAGGAAGAGTGTTTCATTGAGATGAAATGAGTAAAGCCCAACCCACTCTGGAACCAATCCGAAAATAGCGGAGCAATACAGTGCCGTTGCTTTTGGGAGGATGCGTGAAAGTGCGTACCACCAAGCGAAAATCATACTGAGAGACAGGAGGGCTGCAAACCAGGTAACAAGCTCAGGAATGCCGCCACTGAGTTTTTGGGTGGTGGCAAGGTAGAGTTGATAGAGCAGGGGATCCCAGTTTGAAGTAGGGGACTCCCCAAGAGTGTCCTGGGCGTTGATCCAATGCCGCAGTCCATCGCTGGCAGTACTTGATGAGGGGGGATTCAGAAATACATGTGTTACACGGAACGCAGATACCCCGAAGAGACATCCAATTGCTGGAAGAATGTGTCGATTCTCGCTATTGACAATATACTTAAGCACGAAGAACACCCTTCTTCTCGCAGTGGAGCGATTTGGAAATACTTCCTTGTGAGAAATCAATGATTGAAAAATCTGTTGACCTCTCGTACTGTCATTGTATGCACATTCTTCAATTTACAAATATCCTGAAATCGTTGGTTATCACATCGCTAGTTGTTGTGGTGGCTCTCACAGAGAGTGCTTTCGGTCAAGACGGGGGCGGATACGCCTCGAGCGGTGTTCCAGATGAATCGTGCGCAGACTGTAGGCGAAAGCAGGATGAACTCTGCGAAAAGCTGTGCCGAGGATCATCT
>JAGRAT010000106.1 GCA_020434495.1 Bdellovibrionales bacterium
GTGACCAAGCCATTCTCGGCAAGGCATCTATTCTCAGCTATTATGAAGATTTGACCTCTTGAAATGAGTTGCCCTCCAGTTGAGTAGTTTTTCGCCTATGCGATAGTCTCATTCTCTAGGAATTATTGGAGATCACATGACATTGGGATTCGGCCAAGGGCCTGGTAGAGAAAGGGAGTATGTGGAGCTTGTGGGACACAATGAAGCCCCGCTTGCTGAGGGAGATTTCGGAGTTCTCCGGTCCGGAAATCGTTCGGTAGTAAAAATTCACCGCGATGTAATCGACGCACTTCGGACCCTTGGCATTGAAGGTCCAATCGACCCTTTTGTCGCCTACCAAGCATTTCTCGATAATCCCGCGGTGATTGCAAAAGCACTCGGATGGACTCACGAACGCGCTGTACGAGGAGCAACTATCGGTTATGAGGATGAAATGTTGCGGTTAAGTCCTGGGAAGGTGAGCTCGATGAGAGCAGAAAGGGATTCAGAGCTACTCAATACCTATCAGTTGATTCCGGTTGATGAAACCTCTCAAAGTCTGGTCTTGGATGTGAAGGAAAAGACTTTCACCATTAAAGCAGATGCGTACTCAAAGCTTGGGCGATTTCTTGGTGAGACCCCATCTGTTTTTGATCTCCTCGAATCTTTGCGTTTTCAAAGGGACATCGTTGCATCTCTTCTCGGTACGTCTCAAGAGCAGGTTCAACAAGGATATACATCAATATGCAAAGTCCTGCATGAAACGTTTCCAGATTTTGTAGAACAACTTCACTCATCTGCGATTCAGTGAAGATATATTTCAGCCTTCTTTTGATTCGTTGCTTTTACTACTACCGGATCATTCTAAGAACTTTCGATTCCAGCCTTACTTTTAGTTGAGCAACTTGAGATCTCGACCATACTCTTTAATCGAATGTGTAACTCCTGGTTGGTCGAACTTGTTAATAGGTGTCAACAGCCAGGATCGAATTGGAGAAAGTTATGAGAAGTACTCGATTCGGAGCTCCGCTTGGAGCACTGATACTGTTGTTCGTTACGGTCAGTTTTTGTGGCAATGCTATCGCGCAACCGCAGAGTTCCTCCGCTACGTACGGAACCAATATTACGGTGGATGTCTCTGCCACTTGGGATAGAAATGCCGGTACTGCCACTGCTTCGATTAGTTATCACAATGAGTCCGATGTTGTGAGTTTTACATTTGCCGAAGATCCAAACGAGCCGAGTAATATGAACAGCTCGAATACCACTAAGAAGCTTCATGATCGTTACTTCCGTTTCCATCAAGGGGAACTTCAATACAGGAAGCCTCCGAGTCGCACTTGGAGAACTATTAAGAAGCGGACATCACCGATAACTCAGTCGGCCGAGCAGTGAGAGAGTTGTTCCCCGCTTTAGTCTGCAAATAGGTATAACTATGGCAACGCTCGACTCAAAGGATCGAATTCCAACGGTGGCTCTGGGAGTAGCTGGTATAACGCTTCTCGCGGGAGCCGCATTTAGGTTGGGATATTTTAGAGATTCCAACCAAGGAGAGACTGAAGGTGTTTCACTTGCATTGCCTCATGATCTGCCAATGGATAGAGGAGAGGAGAGTCGTCGGGAAAAAGGGGAGTTTCGAGGTTCACTCGAACTCCTTGATGTCCCTTTCTTAGAGAAGGAGGCTGATAGAGCCAGTGAGCACATCGCTGATTCACAGATAGAGCCGAATAAGGGGATGGAACGCTTAGTTGAGTTGGAGCGCTGGCTTAATGGAACGAGAATTGAACCAAACGGCCTCGTTGAAATTTCTCCGCTCATGTTTGAGAAGGTTGCAACGTATCTGACTCGGGAATCCTACCTTGATGAAATGGGGCACATTGTCTCAGAGGGTCAAAAGTTGAACGTAGGGGAACTCAAGGAGTTACTCAAGAGTGAATCTATACTACTGCCTGAATCTATACAGAGAATTCTTGATGTTGAAGGTGCCGAGACTAATATGAGCGAGCTGCTTGCAGATGCAGAGATTAAGCAACAGCTCGAAAAGTTTTGGGATGATGGTACTGGAGCCGAGCTTTGGAGGGCGTATGCCGAAGGGCTCGTTGCAGATTCTCTTTTAAACGATTCTCATCTCGTAGAGACGCACTACAAAGGGCTGGGCTCTTTATTTGAACCAGAAACCTTTTACTCGCAAGTATTTTCACATATCGAGAAATCGTCTCCGGATCATCCTCTTGCCAAAAATAAAGAGGAGATATTGGGGTTGTTGGCGATTGCCATTGGTTCACCCGACCATTGGACCGATGCCGATCAGGTTCGCTATGACAATATCGCTGGTATCTCGAGAGGAGATTACCTGAGGGAGCTCTTGCTTCTAAAGGGAGAAGAGTATCCCCTTCTTGCGCTGGCTTACTTCGCGGGGAGTGTCACGATAGAGCGCAGTCCTGATGAGGAGCAGGAAGGTAAATAGTTCCGTGCTGTAAGTGTCCCTCGGTACTTTCCCATAGTACTTTTGTTGGGATGGGCTTCAAGGCGTTCATATCTACTGGTCTACCGAATCGCACTTGCTCTTTTGACGCGCCCTCGTTCAAGATGGTGCCGAAGAATTAGGAGCGATATGGGAATTTCCTCTCCAATAGCTACACCTTTACGCCGCCCTTTTACCCCAGTGTTAACTCGCATTGCTGTGTGGGGGCTTCTTTTTTCGATCCTCTACTTTTTGAGATCCTTCTTCTTGCTCATATTCCTTACTTTCGTATTCGCCTATATCCAAGGAAAGGCTGTAAATCGACTCGAAAAAGTTATCTCCAATCGCTCGATTCGGGTGGTGGCAGTTTGTGCGTTGTTTCTCGGTATACTGATCGCTATTGGTTTTTACATCGTCCCAGTTTTTCGTTCGCAAGCTGAGATCTTTGCAAAAAATTATCCAACGTATGTAGAGCGCCTTGATAGTGAAATCATTGAACTCTCAACCCAGTACGATATGTTGCGACCTCTGCTGCCGAAGGAGATGACCATAGAGTCGGCCGATGGTGCTCTCGTTGTTGATGCGACGTCCTCGCATTCTCCCACTGAATACCTGTTACAGCAGCTAGTAGGGGTCGATGCCGAGAAGGCGAAGGGGGGATCTCTTCGAGCTGTGCTTGGGGCTTTCAAGGATGTTGGGGGGTATTTGCTCGCTATTGGATCCGCCTTTTTTCTTGCACTGCTGTTTTCTTTTCTCGTCCTTCTCGATCTGCCGCGCCTTACCGGAAAAGTTCGCTCTCTCCAGCAATCTCGCTTAGGTTTCGTCTATGACGAGGTGTCTCCAAGCCTTGTCACCTTCGGGACCGTCGTTGGTCGAGCACTTGAAGCGCAGTTCGTGATTGCTCTGGTGAACACTTTGCTTACAGCAATCGGGCTATTGGTGATCGGAATTGATGAGAAGATCGCTTTTCTATCTGTGGTGGTGTTTCTCTGTAGCTTCATCCCAATTGTGGGCGTGTTCATCAGTTCGCTGCCGATCTGTCTTGTGGCTTTACAGCAGTCGGGTTTCAGCTTGGTGATTGTAGTTATTGTTCTCATTACGATTATTCATCTGATAGAAGGCTACGTACTGAATCCGAAAATCTTCGGTGATCATCTCGAGATCAACCCAGTTCTGGTACTAATGATTCTTACAATAGGTGGGAAGTTATTTGGGATTTGGGGCCTCATTCTTGGAATCCCCATTTGCAACTACATATTCTTACACGCCATTCAGTACGAACCTGAAGTGGAGAGGTGAAAAGTACAGAGATAAATGGTGAGTCGGTTTTCTGAGAATTAACAGATCCGTACAAGAGGCAAGAGAGAGAAGTGGATTTCTCGCATGGATGCAGTGTTGGCAACTTTACACTATTGGTGAATTTACAATGACGGTGAGTTGCTCGTAGCAAGGTGATTAATCATCTCCGTCAGCCATACGGGGTATCGGCTCCTTATGACACCACTGAATAATTCGGTGCACCATTCGTAAAGCTACGACGATAAACAATACGGTAACGGTGGCAGAGAGAGCCACTGGTAGGAGATTGAATCCAACGGCAGCACCAATAGCGGCGGTAACCCACATGAGGGCAGCAGTAGTTAGTCCACTTACGCGTCCTCTGCTTCGGAATATGGCACCAGCCCCCAAGAATCCGATTCCCGTTACAATCTGTGCTGCAATTCGACTGGGATCGGCGAACTGATTATCCATTACAGCTTCTCGAGAGAGTATAGAGAACACACAGCTACCGATGCAGATAAGAGAAAATGTTCGTAGGCTAGGATCTTTTCCGGCGATCTCCCTTTCGAGCCCGATGAGAGCGCCGAGAGTCGCTGAGAGGAGGATGAGTCCACTCTCAGGTATGGCGAGAGTGGTATAAACTTCAGCTAGCTTGTCAATGACGAACATAGTTCCTTTTTTAGATTCTTAGTAGAAATTGATTAGGAAACTATAAAACGGATAAGTGCTCTAAAGAAGAGATAATTTCTGGCGGATTCTGGTACGAATCTGCAAGTAGGAGCCCTAGCACCTATGAATCACCCTTTTGAGATTCTTTCCATAACCTAGGGGATACAAGTGGGGTAATTTCAATGAATTCAAGAGTAAAATCATTTCTAGCGCAGTTTGCCATCTGTTTAGCGGTTCTCAGTGTGCCGTTCGCGCATGCTCAAGACCTTTACCAGCCAGGGAGCGGATTGTCGTTTTCCTCGTTGAGTGAAGGATTTTCTTCCATTGGTTGGAAGTTCGATCATTCTGAATTCTCGTTCTTAAGGGATAGGCTACAGGACACGGATTCATGCTTTCAGTTTGACACGGAATTCCAGTTTAAAGACGAAGAGATGTTTACTTTTGGCTCTCTTACTTTTCATAACCCAGACACCACAATTATCGCACAATTTGATGGGGAATCTGGCGTATACAACTCTTTCTCCGAGATGCCATATACCAGCCTGGATAACTATGATTGGCTCATTCGTTCGACGTTTTATGGGGCAACACCAGATTGGGGAGGGCCGACCCTTGGCGTCCATATCAATCAGATGTTCACTGGGGAGACAGGGGGATTCGAGAGCTTCATTTGCTTTGGTGGAATAATACGCTTCTAAGAAATTTTCGTATCTGTACGCTACCAGTTTACTTTTAAGTTCTCTTCCATGACCGTCGACAGTACTGTCTGGGAGCTCTTATGGAATGTTACCTGTGCGGAAAAGATCTTGGCGCCGACTCCTTCGGTGCGTGTGAGGAATGTAAAGAAAAGCGGAAAGCTGACAAGGAGCAGGAAAAAGTCCTTAAAGAAGAAGCCGCAGCCCATGTGAAGACTCCTAAAGAGCGGATGCAAGATCTGATTGATCCATTTATGCAGCTGAACGTTAAGGAGTTGCTCAATCTCCCTCTCCCCTATGTGGCGCTAATTTTTATCGTTGTTCCGGTCCTTGGTTTCCCCATGCTGTCCTCGCCCAGAGTGCTCCCGGACATTCAGCTTACAAGTTCCGGAGAGGCAGACCCGTGCACCGAAAAGGAATCTTGTTTGATATGTTACATGAGTCCAGATTGCCCAGAGTGTGTTGAGTCACTTCCAACTTTACAGATCATTCGTGGACACTATGCGAACTCTCCTGAAGTCGGTGTGAAAGTTATTCTTGGTGGCGCCCAGATGAGTGCCCTTGAGGAATTTGGGAAAGATTTAGGGGGAGGGGTATTCTATGACCCAGAAAGTAATTTTAAGTCGGCCGCAGGTGTCTGGTCCTTTCCAACTCTTCTTCATGTAACGAAGGATAAGCAGATTTTAAAACGTCACTCGGGCTTACCGACCGAAGGGGAGCACTCCGCTCTGGTAAAGACGATAGGGGAACTCATGCAACTTCCGACTTAGGAGCTTCCTATTCGGGCCTCATGGGACAATACCCGAGCAATAATTGAATCCCTGCCCCCTCGTCCGCAACGAACGCAGTCAACCTCAAGCCTTCTACATGCTTTGTTGACTCGTTCAATTGGAGAGTGTGCCACATGGTCGGTGACAAGCACTACGAGATCACTCTCCTGAAAATTCGTTGGCATATTCCAAACACTCTCATAGTCGTATATTTCGACTCTACGAGGGCTGAGTTCTGTGACAAGCCCTGCCCGTACTTCAGGACTATACTTTCCGCCACAGATAAACACCCTGTCATAAACTGGCTCAACTGCGACGCTCTTATCTGTGGTGCCAGTCCTTACTTTCGGTAGTGATGGCGGTTCTACAGGTGAGGATCCCCACAGGACATCGAGTATTTCGTTGGCACTCAAAGGACGCTTCTCCGCCTTCCTGGCAACATCAAAACGCGCCAATCGATCCCTGGTTTCTTGTGGTTCTGACTCTAACACCTCTAGATAGCTCTTAAAGAGGCTAGGGGATCTCACTATCTGGTGAAATGGATCGCTATCGCGAAATAGGTTTATGTGTTGAATGAAGTCTGAAAAGCGTTTCCGGTGGTGATACCAGACAGTACGAATCCTGTCTCGCAGGCCAAGCGGCTCGAGAATGTCGGAAGCAGAGGAGAAATCCGCTTCAGAACAGGAGAATGCTCCACCTGAAACTTCATCCTTTACGGCCTCGAGCCACTCTCGTTTCTCTCCTTTGAGAAGGGAGTTTTCTGTTTCCCTTTTTGCAGGCTTCGTTGGATGGAATTTTGAAAGTCTTTGGGGAAATTGTTCCGCCTTGCCTCCCGAAAGCAATTCCCGGACTTCTTCTTGGGACATTACCGCAAGATTCGCGACTGCCTTTGAGATCTCTGTTCCATCAAACGCGCGCTTCCAGAACTCTATGGCTGCTTCCTGATGAGCGATGAGATTTCGTTCTCGAAAATCAAGGTAGTGATCGCAAAATCGAGCGCCAGCCCGGTGATGTAAAACAATAGCCTGTATATCATCGACGCGTTCGTCATTTAGCAGTGCGCTTCCATACTTCACCAGCCAAGCTGCCGTACGGGCTTTTGCGGAATCCTGAGATAGTGTTTCGACCGTTTGCATTAAAGTTTGAGGTTGTGAGCTCCTCCAGGTTCGCAGAGATTCGTCCAGGAGAAACAAGACATAGGCATCCTCGGTTACGCCATGCCTCCGAATCCGTTGGTAGAGATCTATGGCTTGCGGGTTGCTCTCTAGCACCTCGATAAACTCTTGCAGTCGATCTTCTGGGCAGTTCTCGATGAGCTTTACGAACGAGGCTGGTTGGATTCTCGCTCCGCGCTGGGAGTCGAGCAGATGTCTGAGTAGTTGAAACGTGTCAGAGGGGCTTCTCTCCCCCTGAGCTGCCTCTAAGGTAGCAAATAATCGCTCATCGCCGTTCTTTGCCTTGGCGAGAAACTCATATATCTCTGCGCAGGCATCCAGACTTCTCGATAGGTAGCCAGATAAATTCTGTTCATGCTTCTCATTTGGAGAAAGGTCTCGCTCGAGGTTCTCTGGGCGCTGCTCCAAGATTCCAAGGAGTACCGCATCTGCATACGCGTATGCTCTCCAAACTGACTTACCCGTGATGGTGGAGATATCTTTTGCAAAATGCTGCCAGCTCGCCATATCTCCATCGGGCGCAGAAAGTAATTGCACTAGCAGTTGTAGTCCTTTGGCAAAGTGAGGATTGTTCTCATTTCGAGATAATCGTTCTGTCGGCGAGATCTCTTCCGCATGTAGTCCTTTTTCTAAGATTGGAAGCAGGGAAGAGGCCTCATTTTGCAAAACAGCAACGTTGCTACTCAGCCGTTCCTTCGCATTCCAAAGTGTGTCGAGAAATGGCTTTGCCAGCATGTTATCGATTGGAATGTGGGGCGATTGAAGGTATTCAGCAAGGGTGCTGCACAAAAAATCATCGAGTGTCGCGAGGTCGCTTGCGAGTTCGGCCGCAGGTACAGTTAGGTGCTCGGGAATATCGGGAACGAAAACTTTAAAGCTTGCTATTGCTGCTTCTCGATGGAGAGCCTCATGCTTTGCAAGCTCTGCCTCAGCTTGGGCCGCGATGGTTTCATTCGCGAGCTGCCACTCCCGTTCTTCCCGCCGAGCCTCAAATGTCAGTCGAATAATCTCCCGTTCTCGCATAACCACCCGAATGCAAAGCAATTCCTCAGGATAGGGAGGGGCACTGAGCTAGTCAAATAAGCTTCAATGAAGAACTAAGGGATTCTATTGGAATTACAGTAAGTTACTTCGGGGGATCCGATGAAATCTCCCTTTGAAGTGGGTTGACCCCTACCGACGTCTTCGTACTGAAAAGCGAACTCTATCCCACAGATTCTCCCAAGCTGATGTGGCAACATCGATCGAATTGAGAAGTGTGCGGGCGGCAACTCTTTCATTGTCTTCCTCAGCTTTGACTGCTCGGAGTCGAAGTGTTTCGATCGTCTCTGTGCGAAGTGTTGAATCTGCGGGGAGTTCTTTAAGAGCGCGTTCGCGCAGGGTAAGGTCGGTTCCATCCGTAACCAAGAGGGCTAGCCTTTCGTCTCTTTTGACGTCGTCGGAAACCAGATAGCGTTGCAACATTTGAATCGCTTCATCTGAAGGTGCATCTTTGAGGATTTGTATCAGGGAATCTCCCTTACTCCCATTCACGATATGAGCGATCACGTCAGGTGCTGATTCTAAAAGCATACGTTTAAGCATTTGCTGATGCTCTCCGTTCTTGAGGAGGATATCAGCTGCGATCTCACGGGAGCTTGAAGGTGTTCCAGATGATACTCGCTCAATTGATAGGGTTGAGAAGCGAAACAATATCTCTCGCTCTTGAGCACTTAAATCGATCAATTGAGTATCTGACTTAAGCTGGGCAAGGAGTCGAATCGTTGGTTCCGGTAGAGGAGAGCCCTCGATGACATCTTGCTCCATGAGGTGTCGGTGGAGAGTGAGGGCGGACTTTAAGTCCCACTGGTTTGCTTCGAGAGCGAGTGCCTCACCATCTTTTTGGGGGCCAAGCATCGGAAAAAGGGCTACCTCAGGAGCTTTGAGCAGCTCCTCCTTTGAAATGTGATCCCAGTAAATTCGAGCTGCTAGACTCCTCTGGGATTCATCGCGTTCTGGATCTTTTGCTGCAATGCGAAGGAGGGGAAGAACTTCTCCTGCAAGATGATTCTCTAATGAGAGAAGCCCTTCGTGAGTTTTTGTTGCTATAAGGGCGGAAACAACAAGAGCCGTGTTTGGCTCAGCTGCTGAGCGCTCAATCAGAACTCCAAGCCGTCTGGCCGCAGCTTTCCCCAGTGTCGAACTTGCTTGAACGAGGAGTGCTGAATTCAGTTCGGCTTCGTCATACACGATACTATCAAGAGTTCTTGCTGCATCTACAATCTGCTCTCTCTCTTCCATGCTACAGGGCTCTGATCGATCGGATGATTTGGAGAGCTCATCGAGGAGTTGAATAGCTCTTTGTGCATTTTCTACAGCAGAAGGGCCCTCAATCCGAAACTCTTGTTCTAGATTTGAAGTAATCTGTTCCGAAACATTCTTGAAGAGCGCTGATGCACTATTGCCAGCTAGCTCCATGCTCAAATCTTGAAGAGCTATTCGTCCGTCTTCTCCATAATTGAGAGCCAGGGACCAAACGGCAGCATCTTGTTCATCTCCGGCGGGGTGAGTTCTAATCCGATCTTTTAGAAGCAAGATAGCTTTTATAGGATTATCAATCATGAGATCTTCGCTATGGAGCTCTCTAAGAGCTACATGCATTTCGGCACGTGCTGCTGGGGGTTCAAGCAATTGAGCCTCAGCCAACTTCCGCACATGGGCGTCTATGACTTTCATCCCTTCCTGAGGAAGCTCATACGGGGAAGCCTCATAGTCAATCTGTCCTTGAGCTAGGGCGACAAGAAACGCTCGGCCAGCAGCGCCACCATGCTCTGCAATCTGTCTTAGCGCG
>JAGRAT010000107.1 GCA_020434495.1 Bdellovibrionales bacterium
TCCATATCCGCGGCTGCGGACTCTTGGTCGTACTTTGCATATTGTTCAAACTGTTCGGCAGAGAGGATCTTCTGCATTCTCTCCATCATAAACCTTCGATAAAGCTTGGCATCAGCAAGAATTCTCGCCATGCGTTCCCTTGGAGTCGTCGCGGTTGAAAGCTTTCCTTCATCATTGATCTGCGTTTGCACCTCGGTAAGGGCATTCAGCACCTGAAGTTCTTGATCCTCAGAGAGATTAAATTTTCGAGAAAAGTAGTAGGCGTCTCGTTCTACATCTTCAAGATCACTACGAGAGAACGCTTTTCGTTGCTCATCGCGAATAACCTTGGCCCGCTCTTCTCCGAGGATCTGCTCAAGTGAACTATTGGCTGCCCCCTGATCATGCCTCGATTCGTACATCTCTTGCAGCGCTTCTTTCTCCAAATCATCGAGCGTCAGCAGCCGTCCAACAGCAGCAACTTGCATTGCAGCAATGCGCCTCTGCCTATCTTCCTGAGATTCCTTCTCCTTTGAATGATTCGAGGATTCCTCCCTTACCGCAGAGTGACGGTGCATAGCTGGGTCGATCGGCACTATCTGCTTCTCTTTCGAATGGCTCTCAAGCTCATCTTTCGCCTCTTTAAGATTCTGGGAAAGCTCTTTTACTTTTACCTGAAGCAAGCGGAGTTCTTCGTTCGCACTTTCGAGTTGCTCCGTTTTGGAACGCATCTCAAGGTACAACTCTTCATGAGAGTTCGAATAGAAGACTAGTCCTCCAAGGGAGAGGAAAACAACAAGTACGAGTAGAACTGAAAGGACTTTAACCATGAGCTTACCTCTGTTCCTGGCGGGAAGTTATGCGGCAACCTCAACCGCTTGTAAATTCATTTGTAGCTCTGCGTTCCCAAAGAATGTATTGATATCGGCTTTTCCTACTACATCAACCGAGTTGCCAACTTTTAGAGCCGGATGTTCTTTCGTACGCCACATCATCCCGGATATAAGGTTCTTCCCATCGGTAAGAGTTGCTTTCAGATGAGCATCTTTTAAGAGCTTTATCGCTTTAACACGGAGAGAACGGAGGAGTAGCTGTGGACTCGGGTTTCCTACGCCAAGCGGTTCGAAGCGCTTTAATTCACGAACAATAGCAGGCGTGAGTTCCCCAAGATCTGCTTCAGTATCGGCCTCTACGCTCGGTTCGGTTTCAACATCTCGAAGCAGTTCATCACATTTCGAATTAAATGCTTCAGCAAACAGTGTGACCTTCGTCTCTTCTAACGAAAATCCGCCTGCACCATCATGTCCACCAAACTGCAACAGATACTCACTTAACGAGCCAAGAAGTTGAACAACACTGACTCCTTTAATGCCTCGAACGGACCCCTTGAACTTCCCCTGATCAAATCCAAGTACAGCAGCTGGCCGGTAGTACGCTTCAACGAGTCTCTGCGCAACAATACCAATTACTCCAGTGTGAAAATTCTTATCCCAAGCAACGATTCCCGAAGGGACCTCCCCTCGAGAAGAGATCTGTTTCAGGGCTTCATTTTTGACTTCTTCCTCAGTTGCCTGACGCTCCAAATTGAGCTTATTAAGCTTTTTCGCAAGCTTCTCTGCCTTCCGAGAATCCTGGGTAGTGAGCAGTTCGATAACAAGCTCTCCACTCACCATCCGCCCAGCCGCATTAAGACGCGGGCCTATTCCAAAGGAAACGTGAGAGCAAGAGACATTGTGAGAAACTCCGCAAACGTTTTTTAGGGCGACAAGTCCAGGCCGTGAGGTGTTTGCAAGATTTTCTAGTCCTCTTCGGGCGATAATTCGATTCGGTCCCTGTAAGGGCACCATATCGCAAATAGTCCCGAGGCAAGCGAGATCCAAAAAATTCTTCGGATTGAGATCTTCGTTTTTTAAACGGCTACTGAGCGCTACAACCAGGTACCATCCAAGTCCCGCTGCACAAAGTGTCCCATCAGCAAATCCGCATCCTTCTTGATGAGGATTAATAAAGATATCGGCTGGTGGATTAGATACGACGTGGTGGTGATCAACTACTACCGTATAGAGGCCAAGCTCCTTAGCGAGCTCAAGTTCCTTCTTGTTGGTCGTGCCGTAGTCAATGGTGAGCAACATCTCGTATCCGTGTTTCTTTACATCACGGACGATGCGTTCGTTTAATCCATAACCCTCGGAAAATCTGTCCGGGACATATACATGAGATCGAAAGCCCGCCTTCTGAAGAAAATCATAAACAAGCGATCCGCCAGAAAGACCGTCGACATCAAAGTCACAGGCGATCGCTATCCCTCTATCCGCTTTTCCAAACTCACAAATGGTATCCGCTGCTGCATCAAGATTTTTCAGTTCGGAGGGATTCGGAAGTCCACTCTTTAAGGTAGGAACAAGGTAGTTCTTTAACCGTTCATCCGGTAAAAAACCCCGTGCAGAGAGCACTCGACTGGTGAGTGGACTTAGTGAAAATGCGTAGGCAATCTCCTCGGCCACACTGGGGTTCTGCTCACGCAATCGTACCCGTTTCAGCACCTTAGGGATCAATTCTGTATTACTCATGCCTTCCTTGCCCTCAATTGGATTAATTTATCAGTAGATAGGAGCAGGTACAAACGCAGTTTCTGGGCAAAGTCCCCATAACAGAGTTGGGGAATGAGACCAGAAAAGAACGACAGAAAGGCACCAGAGGGGCCATCCGAACAGAACCAGCATGCGGGCGAAGTGACCGTGCGGCTACCCCGTTGGCCTACTCAAGAGCTCCATCCTCTAATTGGACTACCAGTCGCCTCCATTTACTCGGCTGAAAACCTCAGTAAGTTCACCGAAGCTGTACTCGCAACATTTTGGGATGTGGCCGAGGTCAACACTGCCAACGATTGCGGGTATCGGGAAGAGGTCGATCGACTCATCGGCTCGCCAAAGGACCTCATTCCGCTCCACTACGGGAATAGTGACAGAGTTACCGATGTTCCGGGATTTGACGAAGGTTTCAACCTCTGTGAGCTCTCAAGAGGATCTGCCGTAGAGCGGTGGAACAAGTTCGTTGAAAGTTGGAATGAGCGGCTAAACGCACTTCTTCCGATGTCAGATAAACGGGCACAGGTCGCTGAGTCTTCTGCTCTTTTGCGGTCCGAAACAAATATCCTAAAGAGCGAGTTTAAAGAATTCTGTAAACAGAGCGGACTAGAAGGCACAGTAGCGGAATTCGGCAACTGGATCCTTGCCAATTTAAGAACGCGAGAGCAGCTGAATTCGGGCTCCTTCTCTCAAGTTCAGCAGGTAGGAGAATTGGCTTTACGGCTTGCCGAAAAGCGTCAGCAAGCAAAGTTAGAGCAAATTGCAGAGGGAAAGCTCCCTGATGAAGAGAGACGGGTACTCCGCTTAATTTACGGCCATGTGCTTGTTGACGAGCCCCTTACTCCCCACAAAGCTCGAGCTGCTGCTGATTTCGCAGAAAAGCTCGCAACTGATCACAAGAAGGGAATTGGGGGGATGGATGAAATTTCAGATCTCTCACAGTGGATCGATAGGAGAAAGGGCTCTGCTCCCGGAAAGACTGCATCCGATGATGAGGTCGACACCATCCTCAAGCTTGAAGAGCAATATGCACAGATGATGCGCGAGATGTATGCAGCCGATCCAGATTCTCCCCCGGCCTCCAATTTTACCGAACGAATTGCTCAGTTAAGAAGTTGCGCACAAAAGATGTATCGGATTGTGGCATCCGACAGAGAGCTTGGCCCCGGAGTAATACGGGCAGAGAAGGTGGAGGACGCACCGATGAGCACATTTGTTGGGGAGAATATTAAAGAGGGGGATGTGCTTACACGTGTGCAGATAGACCTCAGTGGTGGCGGTGCATTTACCAAAGCCTTCGGATTCGCTGGATTTGGGAGTCTCTTTCGGGAAATAAACAACCTGGTTCAAGAGTACACCGGCGCAAAGTTCACCTTTCGAAAGGGAGGTGGAAAAATTGTGCTCTTTACCGATAAGAATCGGGAAGAGATCGATATCACGGAACTTGGTCGAAAGATTGATGCACTTTGTAAGGAAACTCTCGAAGGCGATGGTGAACGGGCAACCGGAGCAAAAATCGAATACGGTATTCGAATGGCTCGTAAACGATATGTGGCGAGAAAGCTCGATCTCCCCCCACCTGGTCGAATTGACGAAACGGACTTTCTCTCCGCCGTGGTGAAACTTGGTACGTACACCTACCGCGAGTCACATTCCGTACAAGATGGGATAGGATGCTAAAAAAGGGGCCAAGAAGCTTACTATCACCCACAAGTGGTTGGCGAAGAATGGTCTAGATCCATATGTATCTTCGGAGTTCTCCGCCCTCGAATCTGTCCGAAAAATCTATTCACAACGGACACGAACGTGCAGGTGCGTTCTTCTCTCTCCCCTCATTCTCCTCCGGGCTCCTGCCCTCCGTCCGAGGAGTGAGCCTGAGCAGACCTCCTGTCTGCTCTTAACGGCTCACAATCCGGTGAGAGAGAAGAACGCACCTGCACTCAGAGTAGTGGTAAAAACTCAAATCGGCAGATCAACCCTTATGGCTGTAATTCGCCTCTATCTGGGAGAGATCAAATTCTTCTACGAGTGCATCCACATACCGAGCGGCATCTTCTGAATTTATACTAGAGGCAATTAAAATTGCCGGAAGTCCCCCGGAGGGAAAGCACATACTCTTCCAGGGCTGCGGGGAGGGGACTAACCTGATTCCGATTTGCACCTTTTCGAAAGTACTTCATCAGGACCTATTTCATACTGAGTCAAATCGCTACCGAACTCTACGATGAACTATCTCCCACCAGCATCTCTTCATTCAAGCAGGGAAGTCCTTACTGGTTCGACCGGATTGTGAGCCGTTAAGAGCGGACAGGAGTCCGCTTAGGCGAGCCCTCGGACGGAGGGCAGGAGCCCGGAGGAGAATGAGGTCGAACCAGTAAGGACTTCCCTGCCGTGCCCTCAAGTTTGTAATTACTTAGAGCACCATTTTCGAACAAATTGAAAGGTTGGGGCTTCGGAGATCCAATGCCTTTGACTTTAATTGTGACAATACAATGCCATGACAATTTGTGGGTAATAGCAAACTCAGATAGGCGGCTATGCGGCTGAGGACTCCTCTTCGACTTCTTGATCGAAGAGCGACTTTCTCTTTTCAACGAGGATACTCTCTACTGCCTTGGCAGTTGACTGGATGACAACGTTTTCCAACCCTTCCATCGTTTTGATTATGGTTTCCATCTTCTGTAATGAAATCGCGTCTTCACTAAGCGCCGGTTCAAGTTCGGCGAGCCGAGTAAGTACGTATTTCTCAGCTTCAAAAACTTCTTTACCAGCTTCACGAGCAACAATGATAGGAACCTGAGTTGCCATTTTCTCAAGCAGTTGATCGTACTCTCTCGTGAGTCTCTCCTGCTTTCTTGCAACTAACCCTTCAACTTTTTTAAGAAGGCCAAAGGTCTCACGGTTGATGCGAGTGCTCTCGATCGAAGACTTCTTTAACGAGTAGAGGGTATAGAGCACTCCAATAAAATTTAGAGCGCATAGGACGCCAACTCCAATCATGACCTGTATAGTGGTAAGGCTCGAAACAGCCATCTCCATAACTCACTTTCCTCTACACATATATGATGCGGTGAGGAGCGATTGCGGCGCAATTCCAACCTATTGAATATACTTATGTTATTCGAATTTTACTCGAGCAGCCCGGTATCTCGTAGTAAAAGATAATCCTCGAATTCCCGAAGGGGCATGAGATAGCCCGGCAAGCGCACCTTGGATGCGATGGTGCGAACCTCTGCGCTACTGCACCATTTCCAGTTCATGAACTCCTTATGATCGGTTGCGACATTGATATCGTTGTCCTCTCCCAGAAATTCTACCAGCCAAAAGGTCTGGCTCTGCCCACGATATTTTTTCTTGCCGTAGCTCCGCACCTCCGGCCAATCGTAATCAAAAGTGGCGCGCAATTTCTTAGCGATACGCACCTTGTCGGCGGCCAGACCAACCTCTTCTCCAAGTTCTCTAACAACGGTGTCTTCTAAGGAATCTCCCTCATCGACTCCCCCTTGAGGAAACTGCCAATGACCCGGCTCTCCATCGCGCTCTCCTAACCAGAGCTTTCCTGCATTGTTAAAGAGCAGCATGCAAACATTCGGTCGTAACGGATAAATCATCGTGATTAAATTTTAGTCGTGCTCAAAGGGGACTACTTTTTTCGCGTTCTTTACATCGACTAGTCCATCTAGGATAGCGGTTTGTAGTGATTCCTCCAAACCCTGAAAGTACCGTTTTCCGACCAAAAATTCCCTAGTGAGCGTTCCACGAATAAAACGGTCTCGAACTTCAGCAGTAAAGTAGAGTGATTCTTCAACGAGCACTCGCCCTCGAAACCCCGTATGGCTACATTGAGGACAACCAACAGCTTGATGTATTGAAGCCCCGGCTGCCCGTGATGCAGAGAGATCAATCACTTTACACGCGCTACAGAGTCGCGGCAGTAGTCGCTGAGCAATAACAAGAGAAAGTCCTCGAGCGAGAAGCTCTCGTTCCTTGCTCAATCTATTGAGGCGCTCAATCCCTTCCAACACTCTCCCGCCATGAACCGAAGTTACAACCAGATGACCTGTAGCCGCAGCTTCAAGGGCCGTCTGAGAGCTTCCACTATCGCGGACCTCCCCAACAAAGATGACATCTGGGTCCTGCCGTAAGACATGTTTTAAAGCATTCTCATAGGTAATGCCTTGCATCCGAGAGAGGTCGGTCTGAGAGACACCAAGTAGCTCTCGCTCAACTGGATCTTCCAAGGAAACGATATTAATTGAATTCTCAGCAAGCGTTTGCAACACACTGTAGGCAGTTGTCGTCTTGCCACTTCCAGTAGGACCAGCCAGCACGATGGCTCCCTCGACCCGGTCAACCATTGCTTCAAGGAAGTTCCTGGTTTTTGAGGTCAGGCCTAACTCCGCAATGGCGGGAATACGAAAATGCTCAGGTAGACGGCAGTGTAGTTTCGGACCGTAAACAGTTGGGAAGATGTGAAATCGGATCTGTTTGTTGCCAGAAGGAAGGGGCAGCTGAAACATGCCATCAATAGGTATCCAATCGTTCTCGACACTCACCTGCCCAAGAACTTTAATGCGATTTACAACCTTCTTGTGGATCTGTAAGTCATATCCTCTAAGAGAGATTGGTGTAATCGCTCCGGCAATTCGGTAACGACATTCACAGTGCCCATCTCTTTCTGGTACAAGGCTAAGATCTGATGCTTGCTTTGAAATCCCATACTCAAGCAGTCGATAAACGAGCGCCGGGACAGTACCATCATCAACAGCCGTATAGAGGGGCTGTTCCTTAGACTGAGCCACGTCATCGACAGAAAGCTTCTGAATCGCCTCTTGAAGGGAACCATCCTCTCCTCGGTAGGCGATAAAGATTGAGTCAGTAAGAATCTCTTCCTTGGAAACGGTTATCGCGGTAACTGTGCATCCCGTGAGAAACTGTAAGGCACGCTCGACCTCAGACCCCGGCTTAAAATTCCCAGCAACCGTTAGGAGCTCATGCCCTCGAACATTCATAAGGCTTAAAGGGAGGACGTTCCATTTTAGGGCTTCTCGGTAGCCAACCCGCTTACGAGCTCCTTCTGTGCTGCATAGGGCAAGGTCCTGGGCTAGGACCGCAGAGGAGGCGGGCAATACAGTAAGTTGGCGAGTTGCTGAGGTTTTTATGCTCTTCATCAGTTCGTTTGATTCTCCAATAATCATTCGAAATTTCGCCCTGTTTGTTGTCTTTCCTTTTTGATTACCCCCATTCCTCTCAGATATACTGGCCACCGATGAACCCCTCTCCCGCAGAAGAAGGTGGAAGTCCAGAAGCCACCAGGCAACGATTCACAGTGGCGATTCGCCCACAAGTAATCCCCCCGTTTTCTACCCGTCCAACAGTTGAGAGGACCGCATCCAGTGCATCATCTGGAGTCGGCCTGGACACCCCATTCTCAGTTTGCATTGCAGTTCATAACGAAGAGAGATCGCTCGAACGAATCGTAAGAGAGGTTCAATCGAGCTCTCTTTGGCAGTCAGGAGCAAAGAAGGAACTTTTGCTCTGCCTAAATGGATGCACTGACCGCTCATTGGAAATAGCGAATCGTTTGGCGAAGGCGGATCCCAGCATTTTAGTTCTTGAGTCAGAACAAAAAGGAAAGAACTTTGCTTGGATGAGGCTTGTCCAAGCATCTGCGCCAGATTCAAAGGCACTTTATTTCGTTGATGCTGATGTCCGACTGCCAAAAGACACACTGACGCAGCTTGCGGCTCATTTTGAGAAAGAACTTAGGAAGTCAATAATTGGGGCGAGAAACCTTCCCGAGCCAGAGCCGGAAAAGAACCGCGGATGGTATCGAAGAGCCATGCATAGAATGTGGTTCGACAAAGATGGGACGGAGGTACTAAGCCGTCCCTCAAGAAGACTCTCCGGCCAGTGTTACGCCATAACCCGAGAGACGGCAAAGAAGATTCAGATGCCGTCTGATCAAGCAATTATGGAAGATGCGTTCTTACGCCACGCGCTGAAGAACAGTTGGACGATAGCTGCTGAAGCCAAGATCTATTACCGAACTCCAACCTTTGGAGGCGCAGTCAAGCAACAGGCTCGGTATGAGATTTCGAGGCAACGCATGGCGAGGGAGTATCCTCACTTCGAAGATCAAATTGGTCACCGCGACGCCCTACAAGATGTCGGCCGTATTGAACACTTACGGAGCCTGCCGTTTTCGACCTTGGTCGGAACAGTTATGCGACATGCGGCAGCGAGGATTTACGCCACTTATCTGACCCTCAACAACAAAGATAGCTGGGGCAAAGTGAAGAGCTCTCAGATGTAGCTCCATCATAGTTACGAAAAATTTCCAGTGCTGGCTAAGAGAAGATCTTAAGTCCACTCCTAGTTTCCTAAGGCGACTCCGCATTTTCGCCGCGTGTGCAAATTTGTGCGTCCTAATATCCATTTGTATCAGGTAAGTGCCGTTACTATGAGGCGACGATGAAACGAAAAAGAACTTCAGATACGCGCTCTCAGTTGGGGGCGGCAATGGTTGAATACACAACTCTAGGGGTATTTGTATCCTTGATGCTCTTTACCTCTGTCGATTTTCTTGGAAACAGAGTCAATGAGAATGCCTTTGGTGCGATTGCTGGTACGTAAGGTGTTTTTTGCTACCCTCCACCAAACGACTCCCAGTCTCCGGAAAACTCGGTAAATATCGGGGATTTTGAAGGACAGTGGTACGTAGAAATGCCTGATGATTGCTATGACGAACTAGGAATTCTCGTTAGTCTACCGGCGGAGCCATAAATGAATTTGCAACGAGCGACACTAAGACTAGCTCGCTCCCAGTATGGTGCCGCCATGGTTGAATACACAACCATGGGTGTATCTCTTTCGGTCGTTCTCCTCACCTCAATAAATCTACTGGGCCAAAAAATTGACCAAGATGCCTTTGGAGAGGTGAACAATTCGTTTGGGGTATTTTGTTATTCCCCAACTGGCGATCAAGTTACAAGTGCTGCATTAGGTTGGTTTTCAGAAGTTCCGGACGGCCAGACCTGTCACGATGAAAACGGTCGACCAATTACCACTAATTAACCTAAACTTTTTCGGATTTTCAGACTAATCCCTCGACTGAATCTTCGATAACAATCTCAAAATTTCCAAATAGAGCCAAACAAGAGTAACGAGTAACGCGAAGGCACCGTACCACTCCATATACTTCGGAGCAGAGCGACTACTAGCTGCT
>JAGRAT010000108.1 GCA_020434495.1 Bdellovibrionales bacterium
TGTTTCTGTTGGTGATAAGGTTTCCTCGCGAGATCTTGTTGCGGAGGCTGAACTCTCGGGAGATCTCTATATCTTGCGACTTCCGGAAAGGATGGGGCTCGAGGTTTCAGAGGTCCTTGAAGGACTGCAGGTGAAGGAAGGAGATAGCGTTTCTGCTGGCGACGTTCTCTGTTCGCAGTCTGGACTCTTTGGATTGTTGACCACGCAGTCAAACGCTCCTGAGGCGGGAACCATAGAATTTATCGCCAAGAAGACCGGCCATGTGGGACTTCGCTTGCCACCGAATAGAATTTCAATTGATGCGTATATTCCGGGAGAAGTTGTTCACGTGGTGGATCGAAAATCCGTCACTATCGCATCAGAGCTCTGCTTTATCCAAGGAATCTTTGGTGTCGGAGGCGAACGTCAAGGAACTTTGAAGCAACTTGATATCGACCCGGCAGCGAAGATTGTTGGGGGGGAGTTTGCTTCCGAGCATCGCGGAGCAATCTGTGTTGGAGGAAGTAGCCCAAGCTATGAAGCGCTTCTTCAGGCGACAGATTCAGGAATTGCTGGATTGGTGTGTGGATCTATTGATGATGAGGTGCTTGCAAAATTTCTCGGGTACGAGCTTGGGATAGCGTTAACTGGTGATGAGGACATTCCGTTTACCATTGTTGTGACAGAAGGCTTTGGAGAATTGCCGCTATCGGAAAGGGTTGTTCGAGCGTTGGCTGGGCTCGATGGAAGACTCTGTTCGATGAATGGAAAGACGCAGGTACGAGCAGGCGCGGTTAGACCAGAGCTTATTGTCGATACTCACGGAGCCGATGCGCCTCAGCAGGTAGTAACCGAAGAGTTGTCGCTTACGTTGGGCTCGCGAGTGCGACTTCTTCGAGTTCCGTATTTTGGTCAATTCGCAGAGGTTACGGAATTGCCGGTCCATGAAGAGTTAATTCCAACCGGTGCGAAGACAAGAGTCCTTCGAGCAAAACTTCCTAACGGAGAAACCGTAACCGTTCCACGAGCTAATGTAGAGTTGATATAGGTAGGAGGGCTCTATCGCAATCCGTCGCCAGCAGGAGAGCGTCTTCGAAGGAGCCACGCCATTATGTCTGCAAGTGCGCTATCAGGAATTTCCTGTTCACTGAAGAGCATCGGCGAACCTGCAATAATCTGTCGCATGAGAGGGAAAGAATCCCTTGGACGTTCGATGTGGCATCCACTGCAGTAGCGATTAAAAAGTCCTTGTCCGTCGACGATATTGGCATCGAGATTTAAGGGAATCTGAAAGCGAGCCTTTGCAAACTCATTCATGCTTCCATTGAAATCGAAGTATGTTGCGGGAACTGGTTGATTCGGGGTCGCCGTCACGGTAGGTGCAGGGTCACCAGAGGAGAGTGCCTGACATACAGGAAGGCCAGCACTCCACACTTGCCGAAACAATTGCCACTTTTTACGAGCTTTAGTGCTACCAGTGCTGTCAAATTTCTTCTTCTGATTTCGGCTAAGTCTGTTGTAGTTTTGAAATTTGAGCTGTCCTCGTCTCTCCTTAACGAGACCAGGTTCCCCAGCTACACAGTCTACGGAATGTCTACTTCCATTTTTTAACAAAACTTCTGAGGCAGTGACCTCCCCTTCGGAGAGCGCAAAGCCATTCACTGGAAAAGCGAGTAGTGAACAGAACGATACGCTAAGAAATGTGTTTTTTGAAAATCCCATGTTAACCTAAACAACCGATGTAAACCTTCGCTCTGTGCTCCTATCGGAACAGATTGAGAAAAGTCCTATCAAAGTTTTGGCTGCTAAAGAGCCCGGCGTTTCCACCCGCGATGTGATTGAGGGCCTGTTCCCAGATATTTCGTTGATCAACGTGGAGTACATCATAGATGCGACCACCGCGTAGGTTTGCCGGAAGGAGCTCCGCCTCTGTCGGAGCAGGAGCGATAACTCGTCCTCCAGTAGTGCCATTTACACCACCACCAACCATCATGTACTTCATAGTCATTCCGTGATCGTTTCCATTGGCATCATTTTTAACGGCTGTTCGTGCGAACTCACTTACGATCATAACGGTGACATCTTGCCAAATTCCCAGGCCTTTACAGGCCCGTTCAAAAGCACCGATAGCACCATCGAGTTCAGTTAACAGCGACTGTAATCGAGGACCTTCATCTCCATGGGTGTCATATCCACCCTGGCTGGCAAAGGCGATGGCAGTACCGAGGAGGCTTCTCGCGCTAAAGAAGCGAGCAATATCTCGTAGTCGACTTCCGAGTCCATTAGGAAAATTGATAGTAGCACCGTTTTGATCCAAGAGAGGTGTATTCCGTATTGTTTCGAGTTGCTCGGCAGCATCATTTGCACGTTGTTGAGAGTTTCGTACAAATGCCTCTTGTGGGCCGATTCCTCTTCCGGATAGAGATTTCAGAGTATCTGCTGCTTGTTTTGAGAACTGGTCTCTACTGCTCTCTCTCCATGTATTCCTAGTAAGAGAGGCAAGGCCGTTTACTGCTCGAGCATTAGGACAACCTCCATCTACAAAGTCAGAGTTCCCAGAAACCGAAATTACCGAGTAAGCAGAGGGAAACTGGCAGGAGAGGCGATTGCCGAGGCCATCGCTATTCATGAAGTTCACCAAGTCTCCGGTCTTCCAACTGAGCTGTGCAACATCGTGAGAACGGCTGTGATTTGGAAATCCAACTCCGTTGATGATGACTCCATCTCCATTCATGATATTTCTGTGGATATTTCCGAGTGCCGGATGCATGTAGATCTCTGAGTTAATCGGAAGGATGTTCGGATTGTTCGGAGCAACAGATACACCTTGATTGTTATCGTGATGTTGGCCGCCGAATGTTGGGATGATGTTGAAGGTGTTGGCACCGCCACCGAGCTCAATGACGCAGAGCATTTTCCCCGATCCCGCTGCTTGAGCCATCGCGCACTGGAGGAGTCCAGGAGTCACGGTTGGAATTATTGAACTACAAGTTCCAGCAGCAGCAAGTTTTAAAAATCCTCGTCTGTTTACCGATTTCTTTGCCATTGTATCACCTCAAATATAAAAAAGTGTTAAGTGCGGTTCTTTAATTGACCGACTACCGTTCTCTAAACTCCGGCATGTCAACGAGAGCCATAACAAGGTCGCCAATCTTCCAGACGAAGTTATTGTAGTTTCCAAATGGGCTTTCGCTAAAGGACTCATTTACGGAAAAGTACGTTCCCAATGTGCATTGATACTGGTTAACCTCGTTTTGGTTGTCGCAAAGCTCGGGACGCTTATTCAGGTAGTCCTGGATAAGGAACTGACGTTGAGCAGTATTGAGCTCATAGCCGAGAAGTGCTGTAACCTTGTCTACTAGGTGAACATCGGCTCGAAGCTCAAAAGGCTTATCTGAAAAAAGCACTTCGTAGAGCTTTGAGTAGTTCGGGCCATTTCGCTCTTCAGAGCGATAGAAGGACTCTACATCATCAAGGTACTCAAGAAGATCCGTGATTTCGTTGCGGCATGGGATTGAGTTCGTTTCACCGTTCAGGGCACGAACGTCCCAACCAAAAATCTTTCCAGCTGAGCGGTTCCCTGGCTCTCCGAGCTCCTGACCACATGCTGCCACTGCCTCAAAAACAGGAGCCGAGTGAAAAGGAATCTGTAGCGGACGTACCCAAGAGAAGATGAGATCAAACGCTGATTTAAGAACTACGGATCTCTGACCATGAGGGAGAAAGTTCTGCTCTGCCATCATCATAATCTTCATCACCCGACGGAGATTGTAGTTATCTTCTCGAATGAGCCGAGCAAGTCTCTCGATAGTAGCGTGGGCTGGATTCTCAGCCATGTAGTTTTTCAGGAGCTTTCGCGCCACATTGTATGCAGTCATTGGGTGATTTAGGGTCGCAATAAAGAGATCCTGGTTGCTGCTCACTACCGCTTCATACGGGGTACCAGCAAAAACGGTACATGAACCCGGGATGGTATTCGCTCCGACTCGTACTGGATAGGAGACGTTCGCGATAATAGGAGCCCCATTTTCGCTCAAGCCGACCTCGAACTGTCGGTTGACGTAGCCAGAGCCAGCAAATCGGTCAGCGCCACAGATGATATCAAGGACACCGTAAGTTGGAGTTCCATTCGGGAATGCAACACCTAGGGAGCTCAGTTCCCAAAATTCTCTAGCGTAGTTTTCGTTTGCATTCGAGCGAGTAAGTCCATTTTGACCAACCGTTCCGAAACTCGTGCAACCATCAAGGTTGAAACATGCAGCAAGGGGATCCATCACAGCTAGGCCATTCGGATCTCCAACTGATTGATCGCGCAAAAATCTACGATAGTCCCAATCTTGAGCACTTCCGAGGAGGAGTTCCTCAAAGTGATGAGCTGCAAACCAACGCTTATCTTGATTCCCGTTGTTGAGCGCTCCAATTTGGCCCGCTGCGAAATCAGAGTGAAGCACAGTCAGAAACTTCATATGTGCAGGATTGGTTGAACGAGCAAATATATCCATCCACCCGTATTGCATTCCTCTCAGGCTAAAGTCGTTTGGATTCTGCAGGTTACAGTCTCGATGGTTGTCTCCTGCATAGATTTTGAGGTTTTGGTCACATTTCCAGTCTTGGTAGTCAGCCATGAGTGAGTCATGTCCAGCCTGATCCCAGTCAAGAAGCTCATCAACGGTAGCTTCAAGACCGATGGAGACAGCTCGCGTGAGCTCAGCAGCAGTTGCGCCGAATGCAAAGCGTCGGTAGAGGAGGGCTGCTTCTCGGGTGCCAAAAGGGCCCGTATAAGCGTTTAGCACGAGGGGGGTGACATCTGGATCTTCTGGCGAGTTCGAGCCAGGAATTGAATTGGCACATCCTTCGTTTGCAACTTCAAGGATCGCTTTTAACCGAGCGACGTTGCTCTTGTTTTTCGCAGAGCCCTTCTTTCGAAGCTGAAGTTTCGCTTTCTTCAGAAGCTGATCATAGGTTTTCCATGAATAGAAGCCCTTGAGCTTTCCTTTTTTAACCTTTGCTCCCCGCTTTCCGGCAATAACTTCGCCATTTTTTCCAGCGGGTGCACACGCAACGTTAACAGCAACTTCTTTTGTTGCTGAACCTTTGCCTTTCTTGCTTTTCTGTTTTAACTGAATCGTAAGCTGTGTTTCAAAGATCTGATTGAGATCCACTGGGGTTGCCTTGTTCTTTTTCTGAGCAAAGGCTGCAGATGGTGCAACCAGTGATAGAGAAAACAATGCAACAGAGAGAGAGAAAATCACTCGAGAGACTGGCATGGTACAACTTCCTTTCTACTAACAACTAAAGCTAAGCGAACCATCTCGTACGTTTACCCCCGAGTTCGCCTGCGTGCCTGCCCCGATCCTGCGAATGGTGATCGGAACCACGAGAGCGCTCGAGCAAGAAGTACGCCAAGCACAGCTGAGGAATGAATTTTCAGCGGGAACTAGCCGCAAGGGACTAAGAGTTCGTCGTATGAGGGACTGAAATCATTGGAGATCTGGAAGCAAACTCCCTTTTCTCTAGAATCCGAGATTCTTCAGAATCTGATCGGCATCATCTTGACCCAGTGCGTCCCCTGAGGTCTCTTCCGTTAAAGACGAGAGCTCGGTGACCTGAGTTTCTTCATCTCCAAAGAGCTTCAGAAGGTTGATAAGATTTTCCTCTAGCTCGGTTACGAGCTTTATGACCTTTTTAATAGATTGCCCAGAGAGATCCTGAAAGTTCTGAGAAATGAGAATTTTCTGATTGCAATCTTTACAGTGCTCCAAGCAACGTTTCTCTTCTGTATAAAACGAGTTGAATGCATCGCGCAGCTTTTTAGGGATGGTCGGCTCGCCATCCATCTTTGTTTTGATGTTCTCCAAAGCCCTTTCGGCTTTTTTGAGAGATTCATCTTCCTGTTCTGACATGGAAAGAACTGTTTCTGCAGCCTGAAAGGTCATATCGATTACTGCTTCAAGCTTTGAGGTCGCATCTGGCAAGTTCGTCGAATGCATGGTGACACTTCCTGGCGAGAGACTCTTCTGAAAGTCCTTCAAGGAGTCATGGAGTGAGCGAGCCATTTCTCCAACGCGATGATAAAGCCCGCTATTTGCTTCTAGTCCAAGAGCTTCCAAAGCTTTGTGAATTCGCTTTTGATCACCACTTCCCAGTGCATCAAGCAGATCTTGAACGGCTTTTTCCGTTGTGTTCTTCTCTGAGAGATCGCTCATGGTAATAGCCTGTGCTTACTGAACGCGGTTTTTAAAGATCGCCTCCATTTTTTCCGAGAGGAGGTCCGCAGTAAAAGGCTTGATGATGTAGTTCGATACTCCAGCTTTTGCCGCTTCGAGAATGTTCTCTTTCTGGGCTTCCGCAGTTACCATGAGAAAGGGAATCTCCTTGAAACGAGCGTCTCCTCGAACATCACGGAGGAGATCAATTCCCATTTTATTGGGCATATTCCAGTCCGATACGATAAATGCGAATTCCTGTTCTTGTATCTTTTCCCAAGCAAGCTGACCGTCTGCGGCTTCATGAAGATTGGAAAAGCCAAGCTGCTTAAGGCAGTTTTTGACAATTCTCCTCATAGTAGAGAAGTCATCAACGATGAGGATTGGCATTTCTTTGTTGAGTTTTGATAGAGCACTCATTTTTCTCTCCCTTGCGAAATTTGGGGCCCGTAAACCGATTTGTCCTGAGATCGGTTATGTGAATGAAGTAGTCGGCGGGCTAGGGGAAAAAATGAAGGAAAAATTGGGAGAGAGGAATACTTGGGAATTGTTGAGTTTTTAGGGGGTTGCAAGCTTAACTGAACGATTTCTCCTAACGATTTCCTGTGTGGTAGAGAAGCGGTCCAGTGTCCACCGTCGTTGGTGCCGGACGAAGAGAACCTTCCTAGTTGATTTTTGCCCGGTCGTACTTTGGGATATGGAGTTTGCGGTCCCGTTCGACGGTGATTACTCCTTTCCCCCATTCATGAGGAACCTCTGGTGAGTTATAGGGAATTCGCCCCTCATCTTCAGGGTCATAATTTTCAGAAGTGACGTAGAAAAGGTGCGCAGTGTCACTCAGCACTTTCAAGCCGTGGAGAACCCCCGGAGGAATCCTTACCACATACGATTCTTCCAGTTCGCTATCCTCGCCGAGGACAAAGACCATTTTTGACTTATACGTTGGACTCTCTTCTCGATTGTCGTAGAGCACGATTTCGGCAGTCCCCATTGCGAGGTACCACCAATCTGTTTGGCGGTGATGAAAGTGCCATGCCTTCACCACGCCCTTTGTCATCTTTGAATGGCTCCACTGCGAAAACTTACCATTCTCAAATATCGACTCGCTCGAACGAAAGACTTCTCTGAAGAATCCTCTATCGTCAGGGAAAGTTTTCTGCTGCTTAACAACAACTCCTGCAATGGTCGACGTGAGTTCTTCTTTCATAGGAGGAATACTTTGAATTGCCATAACTATTTCTCTGCTGCACGCTCTATTCGATCGATTAAGGCCTCATAGAGTGGCCCATTCTTCGGACGCTCTATGCATATCAAGTCAAGTTGCCGGTTATCAAGTTCGCGTAGCGCTGCGTAGAGATTTTGTGCACATTCGTGGTGATCTCCAGACTCACTGAGAGTTCGAAGAACCGAATTTTTCCCATGAATGGCCGTTTCTTTTGAGAAGAGGAGTAAGCCAGTCGATTGCTTTGAATTCTGCTCAATAAAGGATGCTAAAGAGCCCCTGTCGTTAAATAGTCTTACAGGAGTCTTAGGACTGTAATGCTTCCGAAATTGGCCAGGAGAAAGCATTGCACAGTCTTTTTCCCTACCGGGGGCTCCTCCCAGTTTTGGCCCAAGCTCTACCAGCTCTCCAAGAGCTTCCGAGAGCTCCTCCTGGCGAATCAATCCTGCTCGAAGGAGCTGAGCCGGGCCGTTTTCTTCAATTTTTACAATGGTTGACTCCAAGCCGACGGACGTTTGTCCACCATCTAGGATGAAGAGGTCTTGTCCGAAGCAATCTGAAACATGCTGAGCAGTCGTTGCGCTTACATATGTGGACCTGTTAGCGCTCGGAGCGGCAATGGGAAGATCTGTAGCGGCAAGGAGCTCTCTGGCAATTGGATGATTCGGAACTCGAACCCCCACAGAGGTGAGCCCACTTGTTGCTAGATCGCAGATGGAGTCATGTTTATCGGGGAAAACGATGGTTAGTGGACCTGGCCAGAGATGTTGAAGCCGGAGAAATTGCCCCATCACTCTAGAACGCTCTCGCAAGGTTACATAACGGGCAACTGAATCAACGCAGTCAGTATGAATAATGAGAGGATTGTTTCCTGGTCGACCTTTTGTTCTGTATATCTTTGCTATTGCGGACTCGTTAGTAGCATCTGCGCCAAGTCCGTAAACAGTCTCTGTCGGAAATGCAACGACCTCACCGCTCCGAAGTTTTTCAGAGGCTAAATGAATATCTGTCGAAAGCATTACGGACGATTAAGCTCAGGGGAAGTTTCCTTCGAAGTGCATTCGCTAAGCTTCTGGAATAACCCTGGGAGAATGGTCCCCAATTTTTCAGGTGTCAAAAGCGAAGCGTAGAAGTGGCTATCGAAACCAACGAGACAGTCCTTATTCACGAGTTTTGGTCCCAGAAAGCTTGGCGCACCTTCCGGGGCTCCTGCTGGGGTGCTTGGAGACATCAGCCAGCGTTGTCGTGCAAGTCGTCCAACGTCAGTGCCTTTACAGAAGTCATGCTCCGAACTCGTGTAGAAGCAATCGGACTTCTGACCGTCTTCTTGACTGAAGCATGCAGTTATCAGTCGAGAGCATGGAGACATGACGTCTTCAGCTGAAGCTGTGGTCGTTGTGCTGTCGCCCGATATCTCTATTTCTGCAACCACTGGTGCAGAAATAAGTGTGGCTAGGACAAGAATAAGAATGTAAATGTTTCGAGATCCTGTCTTCATAATTGCCTGCTTAATTCTTTAAAGAGCGCCTTGTCTCCAAAAGGCACTGTCGTCTCCAAAATAAACTGCCTGTTCTCGTTCGCGAATACGCGATCCGGAAAGTTAAGAGTTTAAGTTTTATGACAAACACTGGAAGAAGGAGACTCTTCCAACGCTCACTATGTTACCACGACCGCAAGGGCTAGCCAAACTTAGGAGATGGGCTTTAGCGCCTGCGAAAAAGTCACACTTCGTTAGTTTTTTCAGATGATTAACCGAGCCGCTCCTGGTCTTTCTTAGTTGGAGCCGTGCCCCTGGCGAAGCTCAACTAGTACCCCGTTAGCGCTTTTCGGGTGAAGGAACATGACTAGGCTCTGGTGAGCTCCGGGACGGGGGGCTTGGTCAATGAAGTTTAGTCCTAGCGTAGAAAGTCTTTTATGCTCGGCAGTTATGTCTGAAACTTCATAGCAGATGTGGTGTAGCCCCTCGCCTTTCTTTTCGAGAAATTTCTTAAGGCCGCTATCGCTAGCGCAGTCGGGAAGTGGAGAGATGAGCTCGATTGCAGTGGTACCTGCTGGGGCGTTATGAGGAAGTAGGAAGGCCACTTCCGCACCAAACTCGGTTACGGTCTCTCGCGGCAATTCGATACAGGGAAACTGTTCCTTGTAAGACTTAACAGCTGAGTCCAGGTCTTTTACTGCTATCGCGATATGGTGAATAAAGTAGTTGGGAAGCATGAGGGCATTCTATAGCAACCATCTAGGATAATGCCACGTAGAGCGCTTCTCGAAAGTTATTGCCGCGAAGCGGTGATAACTTTTAGTGCTCGTCTGCCGTAGGGC
>JAGRAT010000109.1 GCA_020434495.1 Bdellovibrionales bacterium
TGGGATCAGGAGGCTCAAGTCTACCTGAATCGAATGAGGGCCCGTGACCCGTATAATAGTCGTTTCTTGCAGCGAGATCCCGTGGTGCGCCACATGCTGGATGGCTTCGATGAATATACGGTGCTCGGCAATAACTCTCTATCTAACTTTGACCCAGTTGGGGGTCAGTGGTGGGGTCGGGGACGTTGGGGAAGAAAGCCTCACAATACCCCAGATGGGGGTGACCATGATGGGCCAAGTTCGAGAAGGCCAACTCATGATGACTCTCCTAGTGGGGTGAGACCGATTCCGAGAGGTCCTGATGTGGAACCTGCTCCCGGAACTGGGAGACCATCCCTTCCACCTGCTGACGACGGTATAACTCCCCCTGGGAGTGCAAGAAAGCCAAATCCGACTACTCCTGAGGGAAGTGGCGCTGGTACTGGTGGAGCTGGAAAGACCCCGGATACCGATGGTGGCGGTGGTGCTGGCTCTGATGCTGGTGAAGCTGGCAATGGAAATGGTGGTGGAGATGTAGGAGGAGAGAGCGGACCGATTACTGGTGGGCCTAAGACTAAGCCGTGTCCCAGTGACGTTAAGAAACCCCCGTCGACCGAAGGTATGGAGGGAACTCCAGGGCCGGGAATTGATCAATCTCATCTTGATGCAGTGCAAGATCTGGCCAACAAAACAGGAAAGACAATTATCGTCCATGGAAGTCGCCAAACAGGTAAAAAGAATAAGCCTGGTCATCCGGATCATGGCAAGCCGTGGTGTGAGGGGTCTGATGTGGATCTTGGAGTAACAAAGGCCGATGACCTGTTAGATTTGGCGGATTACACCGACGATTGGCGCTCTATTCATCCAGATATTGAACATAATCCTATGGCAATTATGTCAGAAGCGGATGCCTTAGCCGCCGGGTATCTCGTGATCAGACCAACTGGAGGAGGATCTGGTGGGGGATGATTGCTCGATCTGGAGTCTCCAGAACGCCGCCCCAGATATTAAGCAAGAGATCCTAAGCCAGAAAGAAGACGTTATTCTGAAGACCACTATTTCCTGCTTCGGCCTTGCCCAATTCAACTGCCTTTTGCAGGAGCCTAAGATTGTAATCAGGAGAGGCAAACTGGCTTATGCCCTTGCTCTCAGCAAAATCGGCGAGGCGATGCGGTTCAATCATGTCAGTACGACCATCAATGCCTTTTTCCCATTCTACAATGGTCCCATCAGGTTGGGTAAATCGGCAACCAAATCCGTGCACAGAAAACTCAGCTCCGGAAGGAAGCGTTCCGGATCTTACTACTGGTTTAAGCACTCTCATGGGACCAATATTTTCTTGATACTCCAAAAGCAGTGCCTGGCAGGCCGAGCGATAGTCGGCAACTAGCGTACCGAGAAATTGATCGACATCCACCTCCAATATGCTTTCCATTCCTAGTGCTCCAAGATCTTCTTTGGGCAAATCCGCTCGCGCCTTCTCAATGTCACCACCGTTACCGATAGGAGTATCTGCATCATCTCTTCTGGAATTCTTATCTGGCGAAACCATAATTGTATCCTCACAACAACCCTACCAGAGTTATGAAGAAGAGTCTTCCCCGTGTAACGTTGACGAATAAATTGTCTCGTTGAAGATGATTCCAATCCGACAGAACAATCCCCATAAGTACTGTGATATATAGGGAATTGAAGAGAGTGGACGGATCGACCTACGAAATACTCCTAATATCCAAACGAGCCTCAAGCAGAGTGTCCCCTTAACTCAGAGAATACCCAGAAGCTATTCGCTCCACCAACGCTTTTCAATTCGCCGAAAATCCTCGTGCCCTTCTTGTCGGAACTGACCTAAGAAAGCGGCTAATTTTAGTAGTTCCCTATCGTTCTCCTGTCCTTCAAAGGGTGAAATGTAGATTGCATTTCCATAGTGATCTGCCACGTTCTTTGGAGTATCCTCCACAATTAGTACCTGTCGAAGATCCTCTCCACTTCGTCGAACTTTCCCTAGGTTCTTACGATTGTAGAATTCTCCGCTATCGTAGTCCCACTTGGTGGTGCACCGCTCAGATGTCCAAAAGAAATCGAGATCTTGGCTGGGATTTTGAAAAACTGATTCGATGACTGCTTGAGCATAGTCCCTCCCAGCAGCGGTCCAGATCGCAACCCGATATTGCTCTCTTACAGAAGCGATGAACTCTGAAAGGTGCGGACGTTCGTACACCGTATATTCCTCGAAACGCGTTAGGACATTTAAATGGGGAATCTCCCGAGTAGTTGCATAAACAAGTGTCTCATCCATGTCGAGAATGAGAAGGGGATCGACCTGAAGACTGGGTAAGTTTACATTGTCCAATCCGTCGAGAAGTCTCGGAGCAGGTCCCATCTCTCGAAGCCTAGGGGTTTGGTCTGTTTTTGTTCTTTCAGACATTGGTCACACGTAGACACTGGTTCATTATCTATATTATGAGGGACCTGGAGGGCCTCGATATGTATTTAATTGAACATAAGAGGCTAAGTAGTTGGAAATGCACTGATAATAAAAAGCTATTCTAAGCACGATTCTTTTCGTGTGAAATACTCATCGAATTAACCGAAGGGGCTAAATGATACTCATAAGAAGCCATCACCCATAGTCCAAGTTTAATTGAGGAATCCGGGAGCTGAGAATGAAGCATCGTGCTGTTTTAGTGATTTTTGTTCCTTTTCTTCTGTTTATTTGGATTGTCGACGCTTTTAGTCAAACTTGCGCTACCACAACCACTACAACCACCACTTCAACCCCAAGCAGTTGTCAGGAAAGCTGTGCAGAGGGTTCTCATCCGGTCGAAGAAGAAGGTTCCGGAGGAAAGGAGGATGAGGACTATTACTATGACGCGGATTTGGGGCAGGAGTATACGCGAGCGGTTTTTTCTCTTCCGTCTGCTCCATCGCTTGTTAACGACTCTTCAATTTCAGTGGATAGAGCGGGAGGATTACTTGGGGTGGTGACTGGTGGAGTGCGTCACGGAGGATTATTCAATGTAACTCCTTTAGATGATTACCAGCCGACTGAAGTCCTTTCCACTGCAACCGTTACTGAACATTTTGGCTCTCAAGTGGGAGACGGAGTTTTTTCTGTTGAGATAAGTGAGCGTGGAGGAACGCAGCGATTTCCTGGTCTATTCCCGGTAGGGGTTCTCTGTGAAGGAAGTAATGAGTGCGACATCTCAGGGGACTCGTGTGGGGGTGGACACGGCGTTTGTCAAACGTTTGGTTCTGCTTCTTCATCCGGTAGCTACAACTGCCTTTGTGTCGAACGGGGAGGCTTTGATGCCACCACTTCAAATAGTTCTGCTGGTGAAACTGAGGCGCTAGAATCAGGTGAAGAGGGAGTTGATGATTCGCCCAAGGAGGACTTCTCTCTTTTCAAATCCTTACCGGATACTCTTCGCGGTAGTCCTAATGCTGATGATTTTAACTCTATTAACAATAACAATTCTGGTGGTTCTACGGCACGGAGTTCCTCTTCAAGTCCCTGGGCAGCGGCTTCAGGAATTGTCTCCAGTACCGCTCTTCGGCGGAAAACTCCTGATGGGGATTGGCACTTCGCGAGTTTTCGGGAGACCGGTATAGCTTTTTTCCTCTCTAGGGATCGGAGGACCCTTGTCGCACAGAAGCCAGGCAGGATGTTTCTCGAATATGAAGAGCGCATTCCCGGCTCACGGCAATATCGCCTGAAGCGTGAGCTAGGGCCTTGGGGGGAGGTTCGACAGGAGCATCTCTATGATAGTGCTGGAAACCGGACCGGGGTGCGTTATGGAAGAGGGCTTGAGCGAACATTTACCTGGGAGAGCGCTTCACTTTTACGAATAGAGTTGTACACCTATTCGGGCGAAGATTACGACCCAGGAACAAAGAAGCTATTCGCGACTGAATATCGCGGATATCAGGCAATTACTTACCCCCCAACTGGCGCTTCCGTGAAACGCTTACTATTTATCCGCTATCCTTCAACGAACTACGTTGATGAGCAAACAGGTTCTCCTTTCTACGATGACTCAAATGTTCTTAGCGCTCATCGGATGTTGGAATTTACCCACGATTCTTCGAATACCTTTGTCATTGGTGCCAAAGTTGTTCGAGTTACCTCCAGCGGTACTCGTTTGCGGGAAGAACCCTACTTTTCTGCAACTTGGCGTCAGGATCCGTCAGCTGGGGGAGCATGGAGAATTAACACCACAACGGGTGCAAATGGTATTACTTCATCTTACGCATTTAATACGATACCAAACTCAAGTGGCCGAACCTCTATGGTTGTGACCACACCTGCGCTCGAGACGAAATACGAATATGACACTTTAGGGAGGCTTGTTCGGCGGCGACTCCGTTCGCTGTTAAACCCTCGAGGGACAGAGGATTCTGAGCGATGGGTGAACTACGAGTACGCCCCGGGAACGCGAACGGGACGCCTTCTTACTCGAATGACAAAGAGTAGTGGCATAACGCGTCGCTGGGAGTATCACCCACAGTTTGGAGTTGTGACTAAAGAGTACGTCGATGACCCTACTGGTCCTTCTGGAGAGCTCTTTACAGAGCACGAGTACTCTCCTCATCCACTGGATGGCCCTCGACTAAAGAAAACCACTTCTCCGAATGGCTCCTCTATTGAGTATCATTACAGCGATTTCTCAACGCGTATGCCATGGGACGTGGGGTTCGGAATCGCTTCGAAAAAACGAGTAACCCCTCAGGTAACTCTCGCCTCTGGTGCGCTGCAAACAGTTCAGGATCAAGAGTTCTATGATGCTAAGGGTCGGCTGCGAAGCTCGACAACTCCTGGGGGTGTAACAACGACCTACTCATATGATGAGTCGAAGAGGGGACTACTCGATTCGGCGTCAAGCGGGGCTGGTAATCCTCTCAATCGATCGTTCGTGTGGTACGAACGAGATGGTAATGGCTTTATCACAGATATCTTTGAAGGAGGGGCCGAGTCGGATCGAGGGGATCGGAGCAAATTTATTCATAAGTCGTATACCCGTGATCCCTACGGAAGTATCGATGAACTCGTAAAGCATAACGGAGGAAATCAATTCGGCCGACACTTTAAGTATTATCGTGACTGGCTCGAGCGAGATGTGCTCTTTCTTGCGAAGAATAAGAACCCAGATGGGCAGTCTCCCGTTGATGCCTTGGGAAATGGCGCGGGCATGGAGTACACTCGTAGCGAGAATCACTTTGATATTTTTGGAAGAATTAAGAGATCTGTCGAATATCGTGGTCCGTTGTTCCTCTCCGAAAATCAAGCGCGTCTAGATCTCCTTGCGAATTATGAAATCAATGAATGGATGTATAGCCCAAGTAACGGGGCTCTTTTGACCTATTCCAACGGGCAGATGAGTAAGAACTACACTTCCGATGGCTATGGCGAATATTACGAAATGAAGCTGGACAGTGGGGAGGTGCTCTCCAGGCGTTCTTACAATCATTCGAATAACATTAGGAAGCGAGAGTGGCTTTCTAGTGTGGATGCTGGCGGAGGAGCTCGTTATGTCTTAGAGGAGCTTACGTATGATCGAGGTTATCTCCGGAAAATGGCATCCATCGCGGGAGCGGAAAACTCCTCTCTGCACTTCACTCATAATCAGCTCGGCTCTATAGCAACGGTCCGCTATGAGTTTAATGGTCAGGATAAGCAGATTTACGAATATGAGTTTGATGAGCTCGGCCGCCAGATTCGTACCTTTGTGGAGGGTCGAGAAGGCGGTGGATCTGAGCGGATTATGTTTCAAGAGAAAGAATACAATTTATTCTCCTACCCCGATTGGATAGCGAATCATAGGGGAGAGCAAGTGAGTTTTGAATATGATGATATCGGACGTCTTCGTAGCTCTTTCTTTGGGGACATGGGAGTCGCGTACTCATACGTTCCCCATCGAAACTGGGTCGAGTCCTATACTGATGTTGTGGGCGGAAAGAGCTATAAGGAGTCGTACGAGTACGATCCCCTTGGTAATCTCGTAAAACTACGGCAACTCGGACTCACCGGTAGCGGATCTCCGTCTCCGCTTGAAACCGAATTCTTTTATAACTCTTACGGTTTGATCGATAGAGTTCAGTATCCAGACCAGAAGGTCTTTGAATGGTCAAGAGCATTAGACGGGTTTGTCTTTCTTGAAATTCCGACCCATGGAGAGCCCTATTTCATAGAGCAACGTCGTCTGGGTTCCGTTAGTGGGGATGTTGAGGTTCAAGCCGTTGACCCTGCCGGACGAGTAACTTCTTATAAGTATGATCGCCTAAACCTTCTTCGATCAATTCAGTATCCTGACGCAAAGGCAGTTAACTACGAATATGACGGGGCATTTCGTCTGAAAAATGTGTTAAGGCCTGGTTCTTCCTATAAGGTCAACTCTCGGTTTCATGACGGCAAGCTAAAACAGGCGGTATTTTCGGATTCTCGTGGTCAGATAACTCGTGATTTCTACCGACAAGCGGGACGCCCCTTCAAGGTGACAGAGTCTGGTCCAAATAGTACTTCCCTTGTGCAGTGGTCGTATGATCGGTTCGGATCCCTTCTACGTGAAGATGTTCAGTTTCAACTGCACGGTGGCTTTCAGCAGTTTAGCTCTGCGGTAGTGGTGAATAAACGAGACAGCAGTGGGGCTTTTGATTTTAGAACTCATGGAGTCGCCATCCACGGTAACACCATTAACGATGTGAGTCTCGAGCTTGGATATGATGGATTTGACCGGGTTAATTCTATCGGCTACGTAAGTGGACAGTACTCTTTGCCTTCAACGGTAGCGACCTTTGGGTATGAAGGCGAAAACTTGGTGAGTCGATCCTCTCTCAGCGGGGCACTTGCGACAACCAACCACTTTGACCTCTTCAATCGCCAGGAAGGCTCAACCACCTCTCTCAATGGCGGGTACGTTGATGGCTACTTCGTCTACAGAAATCTTATGGGGGACGTGCATAGGGAGATTTCGTTGTTTTCTCCGAACGGGGGATCTGGTCGTTCGTTCCGGTACGATAATTTTCACCGCCCAGTGGAAGAGGTTGATGGAGTTTCGCTCCAGCAGCTTCTGTCTGAGCCCAATTTTGCCAATCTAAATCACACCCTCAGAACGACAGTAGGTTTTTCAAACGGAGGGAATTCCGAGATTCCTCTTTCCCATAGAATTCAGAGAGATTCCGGTGCGGGAGGGTATGTTGATGAGCTTTCTCGCTCTTACCAGGTAGACTCTAAAAAGGGGATTGTTACAGGGGGCCAGCAGCTAACGGGAGGATTTAGTATCCTTTACGACGAAGTCGGCAATGTGGTGCGTGATGAGTCTGCAGCAGATGGAGCAGGCAGAATTTACCAGTATGACGCCCTCGACCGGTTAATTCTCGTGAAGGATCTCAATGGTAGCGTAATATCTCGATATGGATATGATCCGAGTAATAGGTTGGTTGCGATAGCTGATAGTAGCGGAGCTATTACTCATAACATCTATCATCATTGGAAGCTTCTTGCGGATGAGTCTTCCTCCGGTCGTACCAGGTTTTACTCCTATGTGCCTCACGGGATGCCCGACCAACTGCTTGGACTTTATGTTGGAGATAGTGCTGGCGGGGAGTTCTACTCAATAACCAATTCTCAAGACGGTTCACCTTCAGCAGCAATTCGTCATTCAGATGGGCAGGTTGCCGAGCGTTACAAATTTAACATGTTTGGGGGACTTCCTCGAATTTATGATTCGAATGGAGCTGGGCCGCAGCTTGTCTCAGCTATCGGTAATCCATTCGGCGAAAAAGGAACGTACTGGGATGCTGAGTCGCAATTGTACCTTAACCGCAAACGAGCGCGTGACCCTTATAACAGCCGTTTCTTGCAGCGAGATCCAGTAGTGCGGCACATGCTTGATGGATTTGATGAGTACGCCGTATTTGGAAACAATAGCCTTTCTAATCTCGATCCAAATGGAGGTCAGTGGTGGCGACGGTTTCACCCGGAACCGAACCCGAATGTAAGGCCGCGGCCACACGGAGATGGCGAGACCCCTCCTCGGCCCAGACCTCATGCTGATGATGGAAGTGGAGCTCCCATTCGGCCAGTTCCAAGATCTCCTGGGGCTGAGCCAGCGCCTGGAGCCGGAAGGCCTACTTTGCCGCCTGTGGATGACGGGTTGCCGCCAAGAGCAAGTGGTCCAAGTCATCCGAGTTCGGAACCAAGCCCGCCTCAAGGGAGCGGCGCTGGTTCTGGAGGAGGGGGCAAAGGGCCTGATACGGACGGCAGCGGGAATAGTGGTGGTGGAAGCGACGGTTCCGGAACTCCTGGTGGTCGTGGGGACTCTGATGCTGGAGAGGGCGGCGCTTCAAGAACTTCCGTTGAGGAAGTCGATGTTACCCCTGCAACTGCTAAGAAAAAGCCATGTGCCGATGATGAGAATCCCTGTGATCCAGAGGTGTTTTACGGAACCCCGGACCAGTTCGTTAGGAGTCATCCCATACCGCAGGGCATGACAAGCGAAGGTAATGCGGGCTCAACAGTGAGAAAATATGCCAAGAAGATTGCTGCTGGAGAGGACGTTCAGCCGATTTGGGTGATTGAACATGAGTGCAAGCTCTATATTGTAAATGGCCACCACCGTTTCTACGCTTACAAGCGAATGAACGCAGAGAAGATACCATATCAGCGATTTCCCAAGGATCATCCCGAGATTGTTGATTCCGGGGGCTGGGAGAAATTTGTAGAAGATGCAGCAAACATGACAGATCCCGACCATCCAAAAATTCATGGCCCTATGCCGAAACCTTTCCCGAGTAATGGGGGAGCTGGAGGTGGAGGAGGCTCACCTCCTGGAGGGGGAACTCCGGACCCTGGAGGAAACTAGGGGAGGATGTAGATGAGTTTAGGAGTGTATAGAAGATTATCAGTCCGTTCACTCGGTGGCTGCTGGCTTATAACCTCCTGTGATCTTTCAAGAGTATCTGCTCGTGTATTTTGGTTACTGACGGTGAAAAAAATACGTGTTATCAGAGAGAGGAAAAAGAGAAAAAACGAACACTATTTCTTGGGGGTGAATCCAATTAGATGTGCTTGTTAGAGTAAAGCACTGATGCCGCGAATAGGGCGTTGGAGTTCGTAAAGACCTGTCGCTCTGTTACTCCCTCTTGTGTGAGTAACTAAATGAGAATGGCTACTAATCATTTTTAACTGAAACGCGGCAATTATTTTATTTCGGAAATGTTTAGCTTTGGAATGAACAGGGAAAAGGGGAAGCATGGGAGTCGTAAGAATATCTAACCTGATTCTTTTTTTGATTCTTGTGGGTTTAGCTGCCGTTCAAGTTCAGCCTGGCTCTCTGGAGAAATTGGCCCTCGCACAGGATGATTTTGAGAGTGCTGCTGCCATTTCGAAGACTCAAAAGAAGTCCACCAGTATCACCTCCTCTTCGAGCGCTGCCTCCTCTTTGTCTGCCGGCCCTTCCTCTGCCGGAGCAGGCAGCTCAGGAGCTAGTAGTGGTTGTGGAAAAGTCGATATTCCAGATCCGAAAGATCCGACCAAGACGATTGGTGCCTACATCCCCTTCACCTGTATGCTACAGGATGCGATCGCTAATCCCAATTGGACCCTCGATGATTTGATTTACGCCCATTATGGTTTGAAAAAGGAAAAGAATGCTCCGGCTGCTCTCTCAAAGATTTTTATTGAACTCGCGACGGACAATTTGAGCCAGTACAAC
>JAGRAT010000010.1 GCA_020434495.1 Bdellovibrionales bacterium
GCCTTCCTAATAGAAACGGAGAACATCTTATTGGGGCATCCTATGAGCACCGAACTGAAGATGACACTCTTCGCCCAGTCGAGAACGTGATAATGCTTGATCACCTCAAGAATTGGGTTCCTGAACTTCGTTTTCCACATGAGAATGTAGTCGGTGGACGAGTTGGCTTCCGCACCTCCACTCGGGACAGGCTTCCTATCGTAGGAAGCCTTGGAGCACTCCCAGATGGGAGAGCTCTTTACGGTTTTGTAGGCTTCGGCTCCAGAGGGCTCACCTCAATTCCTCTTCTCGCAGAACAGCTAGTGAGCTCCCTATTACAGCATCCACTGCCACTGCCCCTACCTCTCCAAAAAGCTGTTAGTCCTGTCCGCTTTGCCAATACTAAACGCCCTTTAGCCGAATAAGGGAGAGAACTCGTAAGGTGTCAACAATGTCATTTTTAATGAGCTTGCTCTCTCCCGCCTCTCTCGCTTGAAACTCTATGGGGACCTCCTTAACCCGAGCACCCCGTTGCAACATAAAGGCGAGGAGGTGAATCTTGTAGGCATGCCGCTTGGAATAGAGTCGTGAAAAATCGAATTCCTCTAGAAATCCTTTTACCCGAGAGAGCTTAAAACCAGAGGTGATGTCGTGAAGGTGATGCGCACCAAGCGCAAGCCGAGCGATGAGGTTCCCCCCCTTGCTCAAAAGAATTCGATCGAGTCCCCAGTCATCAGGAATGCTTCCTCCATCAATAAACCTTGTTCCAATGACGTAGTCATAGCCTTCCGTATATTTAAGAAACTGAGGAATATCGTCTGGATTGTGCTGCAAGTCCCCATCAAATTCCAAGATAAAGTCAGCCTTGAGCTCGCTCATTGCATAATTCATACCCTCAGCATATGCAGCGCCTAGTCCCCTCTTATCTGACTGCCGAATGAGATGAAGCCATGCATATTGCTCCGTCAAGGTGTTTAACAGCTCAAGGGTGCCATCGCCACTCCCTCCATCAACGTACAGAACACTGATATGGTGGGACACTTGCTGAGGTCTAAGGGAATCAAGGCGCTCAACTATAGTAGCGGTTGCCTCCTTTTCATTGAGCGTCGGAATAACGACAACAACATGAGGTCCGGTATCTTGAGAGGACATGAACATCCAGGGGATAAATTGCTTTTTTAATCTCTATCACAGTGAACGCATGCTCGCTACGCTACCAAGGTGTTAAAGTATTTCCGCCCCAGCACTGCCGATGTTTTCTTCCTCCTTGGGATAGTTTTCATCGTATACCCGAAGTTTGGCTCCATGGCGAATGATCCCGGGCTTGGGTGGCATCTGAAAAGTGGCTTGATGATGCTCGACAGCGGCACAGTGTTCCGAGTCGATCCCTTTCTCGCCACTTCCACCCCACTCCCCTGGGTGGCGGATCAGTGGCTTGGCAGTGTACTGCTCGCCTGGTTGTTTCAGCTCGCAAGTTGGCCAGCGGTGTATGCAGCAATTATCACCATCTCCCTTCTCGGCTTCTTCGGGATACTTTTCAACATTTGCTATTGCTATAGCCGTTCGGTCATTGCCTCTGGAGCAACGGCACTCTTCGCTTATCACTTATCGACAGTCCAGATATTTGTCCGCCCCCTTGTTTTTTCGATCGTACTATTCATCTTACTGTACGGAAGCATCACACGAATTGTCTTACAGACTCGAAATCAGTCCTTTTCGCTGAGATGGCACTACCTTCTCCTGCCCTTGCTCTTCTGCCTCTGGGCAAGCATACATCCGTACTTTGTCCTCGGTCTCATCCTCATGACAATGGCGTTGGCTGGAATGCTGTTCGATTCATACATCACTCAAAAAACAGATATTCCCCCTGCGTTCATCCTGAAGTTTTTAACCCTGATAGCGCTCTGTGCAATTGCCACCGTTGTAAATCCCTATGGGACTCAGCTTCACGTCAGCATTTCGGGCCTTGGCTTGAGCGAGTACTTCACGAACCTTCTCAGTGAGTGGAAGCCGCTAAACTTCACTGAGCCCGTCGGAATACTACTCGAGGAGTGGCTCTTTATCTGCGTTTGCGGATATCTGTTTTCTCAGAGACTAAGAGAGCGTCTGGGATTCTTTGAGTTCTTCTCATTCTTCGGGTTCCTTCATTTCACCCTCAGTGCAGTAAGGGGGATTCCACTCCTCGTTGTTGTTAGCGCGCCGATATTTGCGACTGCGCTGCTCATGTTACCGGAGATCCCTTGGTTAAAAAAATTCCCTCTCCTCCAAAGATTTTTTGGCCTGTTTCAAACTATTGAGGAGTATGAAAGGAGCGCTTCGATGGGACGTACAAGCTTAACTCTTGTATGTGCAACCCTTCTCGTCAGCAGCTTTCTAGGAGGAATTATTTTTTTCCGTGGAGACTATGGGCTATCAAATGAAAGGTTTCCGAAAGATGCGATCAAGTTCTTGACCGATCAAGTGGACGAGCAGGGAGGTTCAGTTACCGTTTTTAACGAAATTAACTGGGGCGGAGCGATTGCTCTCCTTGGCTATCCAAAGCTCCAGTATTTTATAGATGACAGACTAACTTTGCAGTCTGAGGAGTTCTATCGACAGTACTTCGAACTGTATTGGGATACAGCTCCGGAGGAGGATGAGTTTCCCAAGGCAGATTTCTACTTAGTGAAGCCCAAAGGAGCACTGATGAAGCGAATGACTCGGCAAGGAAGATTTCAAGAAGTGTACCGGGATCAAGTCGCAGTGGTAATGATTCAATTCAGCGAGAATCCGGGCGAATGGAAAACTAGAGTGTTCACTCAAGATAAAGCCACAAAGTGACATTATTTTTGAGCATCGCTATACGTCAAGGACATACAGAGCTGTAACTCAACCCGCTCCCCTCCAGCTTGCAAGCGCACAATATTCTGTTGCACGACTTCCGGACATTGCGCTCCTTGCAAACGCGAGTAAATTGCTTGGACATCATCTCTCTGCCCTATTCCGTAAAGCGTCGCTGCGAGGTTATTCAGAAGGACAGGATTCTTCTCATCAAGTTGAATGGCCGCGGTAAGCGCCACCAAAGCGACCTCTGGGTCCTGAAATCGTCGGCCAGGATGCCACGGGAACTCAAAGCCCGATGCTCGAATTGAAAGGTCATGAAACGCCTCCAGTTGCCCGGCAGAAGAGCTAACTTCCCAGCCTTCGGACTCATAGAGTTTTAAGATGTTTTCTGGCGATATATAACGTTTTCTCAGCGCACCCTGTTCATCAGTAGAAGTTTTGTCGCCCTGGGAGAGCGAATCATCACGCTCAAGGAACAATCCGAGCGGTTCTTGAATATGCTTCGCCCTACACCCAGCGAGAGCAAATCGGTAGTTAAACTCGTAATCACTCGCTGCTTTGAGATCTCGATTGAAGAGACCGATTTTATCGTGAACAGACGCACGCCACATTGGTTGGCAACCAAACTGATAATTAAAGAGCACTTCCGGCGCAAAATACGGTTTATAGCGGTACAAAATAGTCTGTTTGTTATCTTGAAAAGCTTCATTTGGAATTTTACTTTGAAACACGTCAGCATACACGAGATCAATACTAGCGTGCCTCCGCAACTCCGCAGCATGCCTCTCCAAACATTCTGGATGATGCCGGTCATCAGTATTTGCGTTTGTGACGAACTCTCCCTCTGCATACTTAACGCCGATATTCCACGCTCCTGCCAAGGTCTCTCGCTCTGTTATTCTCACATAAGTGATACGTGGATATGCTTGTTGATATTCTCGAACGATATCCCCTTCGTTCGCCGGAGAGTTACAATCAATAATGAGAATTTCAGCTTTGCCGGCTTGATAATGTGTTTGAGCAACTAGGTCATCCAGGCAACCACGCATGTACTGGGCGGCATTGTAGGTCGAAACGATTGCTGAAACCTCGACAGATGAACGGAAACCAAGATCTCTCTTCATTGCTCAATACCCCTAGGCGTTAGCAGTCGCTCGAGAAACCTGCTCCATCAACTGCTCAAGCTCAACTCTTAGGGGAAAATCAGAATGCCTGTTCAAGAGTTCGCTCGCGTGTTCACTCGCTAGATGGAGTTCACCGAGTTCAGCCTCCAGGAGAATGAGTCGAAAGAGTGCCTGCCAGTTATTTTTACCAGAGAAAGTATGAGATTTTCTAAACTCCACTAAGGCTTCATCTTTTCTACCAAGCTGGTCAAGTCTGAGTCCTTTCCAAAGCGCGCTAGCACTGTCTTCAGAATCCGATACCGCACCAAAAAGCAGAGCATCATCCACAGCGATACCAGATCCGATAGTTTCGTGATCATCCATCAGCTGCTCATAGCTAATACCGGATACGAACCAGGTACGATAGAAGGCATCGTGCATTGAAATGAGAGAGAGCGGCCGCTTTTCCTCTCTTAAGATGGTAGCGGTAACTTCGGGTGGAATCTGCGGCGCTGGCTGGCTGGCAACTTCCAGAAGCTCTTCTGCAACCTTTTCCCATGTTTGCCCCCTCGCTAGGGTCAGCCCATTTTGAGACATCGCTCTCATTCGCTCTTGATCAGAGAGCAGACCTCGTAACGCTTCTTCAAGCTTCTGTGGTTCCGGTCCATCGACAAGAACCCCGCACTCTGGAATGAGATACTCCTTCACTCCTCCAACATCGCAGGCTACAACTGGACATCCCGATGCTTGTGCATCAAGCACCGAAAGTCCCGCCGACTCAAAAGAAAGGGATGGGAATACGAGACAACCCGCCTTCTGCAGCTCCTCCGCGATGCGAGTCTGTGGCACTTTGCCGTAAAACTCTAATCCGGGAGTAGTCGCCTGGATATGAGGAATCTGCTCTTGTAGAGATGGCCAATAGGATTGGTCGCCAAACACCGAAAGTTTCAAATTCGGAAAGCTTCTCTTTAGATTGGTGAAGGCTCCGAGTAAATTGTGAATTCCCTTGGAGTATTCCAATCGTCCAGCATAGAGTAGTTGATTCCAATCTCGATTTTCTGGGCCAGCATAAGGGAAGAGCTCCGGATTAAATCCATTTCGAACAACGACTATTCGCTCTGTTGAGACACCTTGGCGGCCAGTAACAACCTCTTGCTGTGCATGGGACACACATACAAACCAATCGACCATGTGCATCACGGTTCGGGATTCCAAGCCACTAGGATTAACTCCCGGGGAATGATTGATAAGAATTTTCCGCACGCAGCTCTGCATGCCGTTTAAGAGAAGGAAGGGATGGACGAGTGTTGCGGCAAAGGCATAGAAATCGCCAAGCTGAGAGATGCGCGGCAACAGTTTGTGAAGATCGTATTCTCGCCCGAAATCCCAGTACTCAACTCCGCGGCAGTTCACCTCCCCATCAGGAAGGTAAGCGCAGGCTATTACTCGATAGCCCTTCCTCGCAAAGGCTTCCGCAAGAGCCATCGTGGCAGTCTCACCGCCACCACAGTTCGCACCTTCTGGATGTACGGCCCAATCGTTGAAAAAAATAATAATTGTCGGATTGTTTACCATTTCCCTACCAAGGGATGTTCTTCCTCTCATTTAAGATGTAGGAGGAAGAGAGTTCGTTGCAACTGTACGGTTCATCCCAAAACCACAATTGATCAACGATACAAAGTAGTTAGGAGAGCAGGAATCTCCATTTCCACCATCCTCGTTGCACTTCCAATGTACCCGCCGCCAAACAGGTTGGCGTGGTTCATTACGTGATACAGGTTAAGGAGGGGAAATCGTCTGTGCGCGTCATGGGACAAGGGAAATTCTCTCTCATATGCTTCGAAGACCCCTCTCCCAAATCCACCGAAGTAGTTCATAAAAGCGATATCAGTTTCACGGCTTCCGAAATAGGTGGCGGGGTCTATCATCCACACTCCGCCCTCACGAAGCGCAATGGCATTGCCACTCCATAAATCCCCATGGCAGAGAGACGGAGTTTCGCCGATAGAGTTCAAGTATTCCGATAATGCAGGATACAATTCTTCTAACTGCTCTTGAAATTGAGTAGTCACCCATCCATTTCTGATTCCAAGTTGCAACTGTGGTTTTAATCGACATTCAACAAAGAAGTCCCCCCAATTCGATTTCCATTCATTTTTTTGAGGGGATGCCCCGATAAAGTTGTCTGTTGCAAACCCAAACCGTTCGTGCGAGGTACGATGAAGCTGAGCAAGTCGCTTCCCGAATAACTCCTGCTGCTGAGCACTCCAACTTGAATCTTGCCCAAATGGTAATATCAACATCGCTCCGACAACTGAGTCGTAAAACCCCAACTCCTCTGGCACGTTATCGGGTATCGCCATCCGTAAGGCATCTAGGCCCCTCTTTTCAGCAGAAATGAGCGCGCTATCTGTCGATGAGCACTTTACAAAGAATTCGCTGCCGGAAAGGTCTCGCACCCGAAAGGTCTCAGCAAAAGAGCTCTTGTGCAGGGGAACGATTGCTTCGGGACGGATTCCAGACTGCTCAATCCATCCTTTAATCATTTTGGTATCTGCAACTCATCACACAAAGTATCGAGAAGTCGCTCGACCGACCGATCTACCATTTCAAATACTTCTCTAAAGCCGTCGAACCCCCCGTGATACGGATCCGGCACATCCAGCGAACTCTGGTCTGAATCAAACTCCCGAAGGAGATGTACTCGGGCATCACTCCCAACGATTGTAGCTATATCCCTCTTATTCGAACGATCCATTGCAATGAGAACAGCAAAACGCTCTCCATCTTCGGGTTGAAGTTTTCGAGCTCTCTGCGACGAAATATCTATTCCATTTTTTTGTGCTATCCGTTGACTATCCGTATGAGGAGGCTCCCCCACATGCCATGCTCCAGTTCCACAAGAATCAACATGAAATTGGTCCAGGAGCCCACGGCGCGCAATTTGTTCGCGACAGATTCCTTCTCCAAGGGGCGATCGACAGATATTCCCGAGACAGACGAAAAGTATTCCAAAGGGCTTGTTTCTTACTTCGGTATTCACTTGCTCAACTAACTAATTGATATAACTTGCTTTTTACTACATGTCCGATAGCGACCTTCTCTCTCATAGAAGCATCTTAAAAGTAGCGACACAACTACATGTAGGATTCAAATGAACGCAGCAGCAGCTCAAGAAGCCACCCCAGCAGCAAAAGAACAGGGGCAAGAGCAATCGGCGAGCGTAGTGCGCGGGGAGACGCCAATTGAGTTTATCAAGGACGTTTCCTTAGAGATCGCCGTAGAGCTCGGAAGAACGGATCTCCCTATTCAACGTCTTCTCAAGCTCAAGAAGGGTTCAGTAATTGAAATGGAAAAGCTCAGCGAAGAGCCTCTCGATATTCGCGTGAACGGAAAGCTCGTAGCCCGCGGAGAAGCGGTGATCGTAAATGAAATGTTTGGGATTCGAGTCACACAGATCGTTTCGCCAGAAGGCGAAGAGGTATTTTAGCCGAACCTATAACGAATACATCTTTTCGATAGAACATGTCGGCCGGTTTACTTAAGTGCTACGGCATCACGATTAGAGGTGCAGCCTCTCGTATCGATTTTCCGCTAGAATCGATATAGGTTCCGCGCCAAGAAGTAATCATTGCGCCCCCTTCTGTCTGTACGAGTGCTATACCATCAACAAAATCTCCCCCGAACCGGAACTCCCCAGGAAATGCTACCTTTCCCAAGTTGTTGAGGTACACAAACTGCTGCTGCTCCTTTCCGTCTTCGCCCGGCACAACCCTGAAAAGAGCTGACAAACCACCTGAGAAGCGAGGAAGCGGATAAAAGATTCCTGACTTATTTTTAGTGGGGTACTCACTCCCGAGTTCAAAAACCACCGTTCCCTCTCTGTTAATAAGGGCATACCGGTCGTTAATTACCACGAACGCATGCCCATCATGAAAATCACCGGCTTTCTGAAACCGCGGAGGAATCACGAACTCTCCCTGCATGTTCACATATCCGTATTCGGAGCGATCTGAAGGGCAAGCCACCGCTATTCCATCAGTAAAGGCCCCGAAACAGCTGAAGCTCCTTTTCGAAACAATCACACCATCACGAGATATGAGCTTGTAAACCGGTGGAACGACCTTGCTCCCGTTTTTGGTATCAACTCGCTGAGGTTCTACCATGGCGGCTGCAACTGGCTCATGAAAGTCTCCCCAATCCCCCATTCCGTAATATCGAGGGGAGATCGCCCAAGAACCATCCTCTCCTAGATATCCATATTTTGCCCCTTTAGACGAAGGATCGCTCGCCTGAATTCTTCCCGATAGAAATGCACCGCGCACCACTGTCCCCTGAGGAACGGTGAATACCGTTTCTCCCTTCTTGTTGATAAAGGCAATGGACCCGGATTCAGGAGGGAGAGAAACTTTGGCGAGTCCTCCAGAAAAGGGATCTGGGCGAAGTGAATAAGTCGGAGGAATCACCATTGTTCCAGATCGATCCGCATACCCCCAGAGTGTTCCGACCTTCACCGGATGAAGTCCTTCAGCAAAATACGAAGCGAAAGGGATTTTCAACTCCCCAAATCTTCCAAAACGCCAGATATCATTGAATGTGCAGGGGATAACTTCCTTACCTGTAGACGAAAGAAATCCGTACTTTCCCTGATCTTCGCAAATAAACGGGAAAAGAGAATCTCCCTGTTCCGCTTTCGCCAAGGATAAGATCGGGAAGTAAAAAAACAGCAATGCTAAGGAAAAAAGGCACAGTGTTAGGAAACGATCATTAATTTTCATAATATTCCATCTCTGAACTTTTACCAACCCTACCGCAAAAACTTCGCCCTATCTATCCTTTATATGGCTCAGCTCGAAACCACTATTCAAAGCAAGCAAGTCCAGCTCCTTGCAAACGATCTCCATTCTTCTCCTTTTCCCGCAGAAGCCAAGCCTACTGCCGATAATTTAACTTTGTCTTGCCGATCTACTGATTCGAATACTAATGACTGTACAAAGAAGCCTACTTACAATTTCTTGATATCTTGTTCACCAAGAAAGAAGTTTCGAGCGATTTCAGCAGATCGATTCTTTGCGCTATCGGTAAGGACGAGATTTCCTCGATGCTCACGGGCAAGCCCAGCATCCTGCAATACGACGCGCAGCCCAGGATGAAGTTCCTCAAGGTCAAGGCCGAATCGCCTTCTTACCTGCTCATAATCAAGTCCTCCATCGGACTCAAGTTCGCGCTCAATAAGCTCGTGGAGATACGGAACTCGTTCAGCCTTGCGAATAGAATCTCTCTGCTTCCACCTCGCAAGCACAGACTTCCGATAGTTTGCGTACAGAGATGAGCTCGTCGATCGAATAAATCGTCCGGCAAGATCGATTCTTTGGCTGCGCATTCCAACACCAAGGCCGAGCACACGGCTCGGTGTCCGGAAGGGCCTCCACTGCAGATCCACATGACGTGAAAGCACCACAGCTCTTGGAGAAACTTCAACGGGCTCATATTCAAGGGCAGCGAAGGCTTCGATTGTAAGCGCAAGTTCCTTTACTACCTGTGTGTTTGATACCTGCTGAGGTCGAAAGGAGAGATTTACCTCTCGTTCACTATCTACCAGACGAACGAAATCAGGCTTTAGCTTTGCGGATGTTTTCAGTTGCTGCCGAAGTTGTTCGCGCTCACCCTTCCCCCGTTTACAGCGGAATTCCAGCCCAAGCAGTTTGTGCTCACTTGATAGTGATGCATACCGTTCACATACTCGCCAATCCTCTTCCGGAGTCTGCGAGTGAAGATCAGAGATAGTCAAAATTGGAACAGCACGGATCCCGGAACGATTATTGATCTGAGTTGCCTTTTTTGCAGGAACGACAATCTCACAAAGAGATGGATTCTCCTTGCTCTCCTTTGAGTACGGGACTGAATGCCAGATGTGGTTCCCGAGAGCTCGTGCGTGACTGACATGATCAAACCAATCTTCATGCAATCGCAGTACTACCCGAAACGGGCGTAGCGCTCTCCACTGAGGACTTGCGAGTTTCACCTCATACTCTTTCTGTATGAGTTCAAGATACTCCCCAACCCGCACTTGAGCGGTGGATCGCGTTAGCCGGCGGACAGGGGGCAAACCAACCCCGAGAGAGTTGAAATAAGACTTTGACGTTCCATTGCTGGAGGCACCTACCGGCTGAGGGCCCGCTCCAGTACTGAGAGAAGGAAAATAGATCTCGATAACGCCGTTCATCCACTACCTGCCTGAAAACCATCCGCTGCCCAGTCAGGCTAGCAGAACTTGAAATGCTAAAGTAATCCTCGACCGACTTCTATCCCTTCCAGGGAAATATATTGATTTTTCAAGGGGTTGTTGCATCAGAGGGGGAATCCGGTAAGCTTAGCACCAGAAAGTGGTTAAAACATCGTCACTTCAAAAGGAAGTCCGCTCTCATGAAATTCGGGTATCGCCTCATACTCATCCCATTCCTCATTTTCTGCTGGTTTGTGTTTCCAAATTTCGTTAATTCCGCTTCTGCTGATGCGACGAATAGAGTGTACAAGTTTGCGGTTACTGACATTGTAGGGCTTGAGGAACTCCAGCGAGAGTTTGAAGCATTTCAAGAAAAATTAAATGAGCTCACTGGATATTCTTTCGAACTTTTCCCTGTCACCGGACGAACCGTGGTAGTTGAGTCACTACGAACCAAACGGCTCGACTTTGCTCTCACCGGACCAGCAGAATATGTCGCCATTACTTCTCGAGCGAAAGTTAGGCCGCTCGTTGGGCTAAACCGACCCGAGTATCAAGCTTCGATCATTGTCATGAAGAATTCAGGGATTAATTCAATTTCAGACCTTAAGGGGAAAAAGGTTGGTTTTGGTGACTTTGGTTCAACCTCGTATCATTTGGCGCCGTTACAGCTTATCGCAGACGGCGGATTGGATGTCCGAAGCGACATCAAGCCGGTAAATTTAAACAAGCACGTCACCTTCAAAGCGCTACAACGCAAACAGGTTGACGCTATTGGCTTCAATCTCGCTCGTTTTCATCAGTTCTTAGATGAAGATAAATCTCTCCATGCTGATGATTATAAAATTCTCGCGACGAGCCCGCATCTTCCCGAGGATCTCTTTATCGCTGGAGATCATGTGCCTCAACCAGTCAGCGAAGCTCTGAAAAAGGCGTTTGCTGAACACAGTGATGAGCTCTTAAAGTCGATGCTTGTCGGTAAGCGTAATGCAAAGTATTCGACCATGACGTTCTCCACCGATGTCTCGGATGAAGATTATGGATACATAAGAAAGATGTATCGAACGGCTGGACTTGGCAGTCTCGCCAATCATTCTTAACAGGGCCTTATTGAAGGACGGAGAAGTTTGACGAACGTGGCGTTAAAACAAAATGAACTGACGGAGTATGAGCAAAGCACGATGAGTAGTGTCGCCGACTCTCCACTTCAGGTATTTGAGCTCGAAAAGCGATTTGGCGATCAGAGAGTACTACAAGGCCTGACGCTCTCTTTGAAGGCGGGAGAAGCTACAGCACTCCTTGGCTCTAACGGCTCTGGGAAGAGCACTCTCCTAAGAACTATTCCAAAGCTCATATCGCCAGATGCGGGCTCGGTCTCCGTCCTTGGGAAAGATGTTCTTTCACTAAAGAGCCGCGACTTAAAGAATCTCCGCTCACAAATTGGGTTTGTATTTCAGAAACACAATCTCGTACCGCGATTAAATGCTCTAACCAACACGCTCCACGGAGCACTCGGAAGGACTTCTTTTGGCAGAGCGTGGTTTCACTCTATTGCTCCAAAAGAGCTACGCGAGCAGGCATACTCATGCTTAGAACGGGTGGATCTCGCCGCCCATGCGGCCAAACAAACTCGGCACCTCTCAGGGGGACAATCTCAGCGTGTCGCGATAGCAAGAGCTCTCATGCAGCAGCCAAAGATCATGCTCGCTGATGAGCCAGTGGCCAGTCTCGATCCCGAAGCCGGGGAGCACATTATGCAGCTCTTGAGGAGTCTTTCAGAGCACGAAGGCATCACCCTTCTCTTTTCAACCCATCATTTGGAACATGCATTACAGTATGCCGACCGAATTGTTGGACTCGTGAAGGGAAAGATCGTTCTTGATAAGCCTTCCGCTGAACTAGACATTCAATCATTACGAGAGTTTTATGGCGAGTAGCACTACAATCCCTCTTCCTCCGCGCTTTTCATATCCGGGCGTACTGAGAGTAATTGCTATTATCGGTATATTTGCGCTGATATCGATTTCGCTTCAGGGTGCAGATATCTCACCTCGAGCTTTCATTGAGGGACTCCCGTATATGTGGGACGTCTTGAAGGACATGTTTCCTCCCCGAGTGGATCGGCTTCCGAATATCGGTGTTTTGCTGCTTGACACCTTCTATATGGCCGTTGCCGGAACAACTCTTGGCGTTCTTGTTTCATTCCCTCTCGCTATATGCGCTGCGCGCACCACGACCCCACACGGAATCGTGTATCAGCTCGCTCGGGCAGGAGTTTCGCTCGCGAGAACTGTCCCAGATCTCGTTTGGGCACTCTTTTTCGTTGTCACTGTGGGTATTGGAGCATTCGCTGGGGTACTCACTATTGCCGTAGACACCCTGGGCTTTTGTGGAAGGTTCTTTGCTGAAAGCATCGAGGAGACCGAACGAAGTCCCGAAGAAGCACTCCGAGCACTCGGAGCTGGGAAGATTGCCATTCTTGCCACCTATATTCTTCCAAGCTGCACCCCAAGCTTCATAAACACGATTCTCTTCTCCCTTGAAAAAGCGGTTCGATCCTCTGTTGTACTCGGACTTGTCGGGGCCGGGGGTATCGGCGTTGAGTTGAAAGTTGCAATGGATACTTTCCAATATGACGAGGCATGTACCATCATCTTAGCGATCTTTGCTCTCGTAGTGGTAGTCGAGCAGATTAGCACTCGAGCGCGACGGGCCCTGCTCGAAGAACCTCACTCATAACAGGACACGAAATATAAAGGCACTCTAGTTGACGACATCGTCTCGTCTTCCAGAGAGCTGATCTTTAATGAGGAGCAAATCCCGCTCTATGTTCTTTGCGGTTTCTCGAACATAGCTACTCCGCGTCTTCCCTAATCCATCCTCTCCAAGCTCTTCAGCAAGAATACGAATCGTTCTTGCAAAGGCTTCTGCAGTGACGATGAGAGAATCAAGCTGTACTATTTCAGAGCCGTATCCCTCAATAGTAAGCGATGCCACATGCTCTACTCGCTTTTGAATGGGCTCCCACTTCTGCACCCCCGAAACTTCTCGCTCACTTGGGGTCCGCTGCATCTCCCGTGCTATCTGATTGTCCAAAAGTTGGAGGTATCGAAGGAGGGCTTCTTCGAGGGAAATATTGACTTTTTTCTCTTTTACCATAGGGAGAACGATATCACAGACCATTGGCGGCCGGGCAAGTCGCAATACATACTTTTGGAATTCTCAGACTGTGACGATACTAGAGATATGAAATTCACCTACATCTTCCTCATTCTGGTGGCGATGATCTTCCTCTACTACTCGCCGAACATTGTCTCCTCCATTCCTGTGGAGCGGACTGCTGAGGAACATCTTGAAAGTGGAAAGGCTTTCCTTGCTGAAGACAACCTCTGGAAAGCTCGAGAGGCGTTTCGCCTTGCCATTAAACACGATCCGAACAATGCCGAAGCGTACTTTTTACGTGGCACTTCTCAAATGGCGCTAAACTACTTTAATGATGCTGTTTCTGATTTTTCACACGCTCTTCAGCTCAACCCCTCAAATGGCAATGCGTACTATAACCGCGGTTTGGCGTTGGCAAAGTCAGGAAATATAAAAGCCGCTATTGAAGACTTCGATAAGGCGATCTCAATTAATCCTGGGGATGTCGCAGCTTATCGAGACAGGGGAGTTGCCAAACAACGATTAGATGATCGAATTGGTGCATTAGAGGATTTCAGAACAGCAACAGAATTGAATGGAAACTTTTCTGCTGCGCAAGTGAGCTATGGCAACCTTCTATTAGAACTCGGAAAGGTCGAAGAAGGCTTGGAACGACTAAACGCCGCTGTGGCACTAGATCCCTCCCTCAAAGCAACACTTCTTGAATCAACCGGCTGTGGGGCAACTTGGAGTCATGAACGGAACGAGGTGGAGTACCGAGACTGTAGGTAGCCATTCCTCAGGGGAGCGGATCCCCATCGCGGCCTACTGCACCTCTATCACGTTTTCCTCCTCTCCCTGGAAGACAAACTGAATCGACTCCTCATTACCATAAACGACCAAAGAATCTCCTACCTCCAACGCAACATCACCCCGTGGTACCGGGATAAATCGCTCGCCACGCTCAATTGCAAGTATTTGAACCGTATTTTGCATAAGTTGCAGCTCACGCAACGACTTGTTCACCCCTTTCGTTTTTCTCGTCAGGGTAATCCGAACGAGCGCATACCCTTCATCCAATCGAAGCATCTCACGAGGGTTTGACGGCTTTAAATTGTACCTCTTTTCCAGAAAGTGCTCCGTCCATAGTCGTAGTCGAGAAGCGATTGGTGGGTAGTGAGAAACCCAAACTAAACACACCACTATAAGAGCAACCAAAAAGACATCAAATGCAGCATCGAATGGGCTATCCTGAAGTAGCGATCCGACGAAAGCACCTGTAAGGGTAATCAACCCTGCATTCCCAAGCACGATGAGAAAGGAGAGTATCCGCCGCCTGATAGGATGCCGAGCGTGAGCCTCAAAATCTCTCGTTGCAAATCCAGTATTACTAAAAGCCGAAAGCGCTTGAAACTTCGCCTGCTCCCACGGCACCCCTGTCAATTCCAATGCGAGGGCACCGATCCGCACGACCACAAAGGAAATAACAACAACAAGCAAGAAGAGAAGAAAAGCCATACAGATTACCGAAAGCGCCGCATCAGCTGGATGTGCGCTTCATCTTATCCTACCGGCGGGGGGCCATCCATAGGCTCAGTTTCAGCATTGAGTAGCTTTACGATCACATTCTCGGCACCTCGAAAGATGATTTCGGGATGATCTGGGTTCATGACGCACGCGATTTTACGAGCTTCCTCAACCATGCCAACATTAAGAAGTCCGCGGACAACTCCCAATCGGAGGAGAGCTCGGTCTGGATATTTTTCAAGTGCTTGTTGCATGAGCTGCAGACCGGCCGTTCGTTGATGAATGCGATCAAAGCTGCAACAGGCGAACACGAATACATAAGTAAGCTCCTCATCGAGGGGCTCTCCACGAGCAAGACCGGCTTCTGCTGCCTTCAATGCGTGAACATTCGCTTGTTTGGCGAGTACATCATCTATCTTCAGTAGTCGGGTCGTTAGGCCGTTGCAGTTTGACATCCAACCAAAAAATTTCCTTGGACGGACCTCACGCTTTCTCACTTTCTTGCAGAGTTCAATAATATGATTAGCGCGATGTTGAATGAGATGCTCTTGCAAAACCTTTTCTCTCCCCGCGTTAGCAATCGCTCTAGCCTCATCCCTATGGGAAAGGTAATAGCGAATTTTCTCTGCGGCCTCATCCACATTCCCTTTCTCATAGGTAACGAGGTGTCGCCCTTCCTCGAAAAGCTCTAAGAGCCCATTATTTGTTCTCTCTGTCAGGAGCATCGCTCCACATATCATCGCCTCAAACACTCGAAAGTTGAGATCCTTTTTCACGGTTTGGTTAATGACTATTTCACTCTTTGAGAAGATGTTCCACCACGAACCCGTTTCGAAAAATACAGGGGCCTTCTTCTCAAGCGCCTCAAAGAACTCGACCCGCTTGGGATTCAACTCGCGCTTTAGAGAACCAACAAACACAGCTCCAAATTCCTTTTCAGGCTCAGGCTCAACATAGCGGCTAGCCCAAAGAGGCATCCATTCAAGCGGAGCATCGCTTCCTCGCTGCATCAGGGGAATATAATCCTTCTGCGCAACGAGCATGTAATCGAATACTTTGCCGAGATCTGAATGGAGGTCGTAATGATGATGGGCATCAACAGAATAAAAAATGGTCGGGACTTCACGCTCCTCAAGTCCGACGACACAGATTGGAGCACTGTTATCATGAATAAGAAAAACATCCGGCCACTGCCCGTCGAGATTTTCCTTAACGATAGTATCGATATGGATAAGTGGAGCCGGAAGCACTACATCAAGATTTTTCCCTAAACCAATAGTAACAACCCGGTGTCCGCCAGCCCGAAGTTCCTCAGCAAACCAATCCTGATTGAGCAGAGCGATGAACATCTATCAGATCTCTCTATTGAGCAGCGACGCCTGAACTTCCAAGCTTATCCTCGATCACGCCACGAAGCTCTGTGGCGCGCTTATCGTCTGATTTAAAGATGAGAATCTTCTGCACTTCACTCAATGCTTCATCAAGGCGATTCTGCGCATATAGACATCCAGCATAGGCATAAACCATATCGAGGTCGGCAGGATGCATATCGAGATATTGCTCAAGACGCTCCTCAAGCTCTGGCAGCCGCTTGAGTTTATATCCGAGCTGGATACACCCAAGCAGCGCGCTCAAGTTTTCTGGATTGACGTTTAGCGACTTCGAGTAGAAGTTCCAAGACGAATCATACTGCTGCCTGTAGAAATCACAGAATCCCATTCCGGCAAGAGCCTTATCGTAAAGTGGAGCATTATCAAGAGCCTTCTGAAACAGTGCCGTTGCGGAATCTAGCTCGTTGTAGCTCGCTGCAATTGCTGCAAGACCACATAATGCCCTTGGAGAGTTTGGATCCTTCTCATAATGAACCTGAAATATTGCCTTTGCCTCGTCTCTCTCTCCAAGAAGAGCGAGAATCTCTCCTCTGAGGAGCTCACTCGAAGTTCGTTGTGGCTCAGAAAGATCTTTGCGCCGAAGGAGTTCATCAACTCCTTCCATCGCTTCATCGAGATTCTTTCTATGCTTGAGCTCTTCCAACTCTCCGATCCGAACATCAATGCTATCAAAAGATTGGAAAGGTTTGGCAGCAACATGCTCTTCAACTACCCTCTCAATAGCTCTTTCAATCGGATTTTGGTCTACCTGAGGAGCGATAGTCGCTTGCTGCTGTATCATCTCTTCGATAGCTTGCTTCAGTTCAATGCTGCCACCATGCTGAGGCTTCTCCTCTAACAAAATATTCACCTGAGCGAGTGCCTCGTCGAGCTTTTGAGCACGAACGAGACACCCTGTCAGGCAGTAACGCATATCAAAATTCTCTGGCTGTAGCTCAAGAATCTTCTTTAGGACCCTCTCAAGATCCTCATACCGGCCAAGAGCATAGCTGCAATCCAGCAACTGTAGCGTTGCAATCATATCTGTCGGTTCACGGTCCAAAATCTCCAGAAAATGGGTATACGCGTCTGCTTTGTTTCCCTCCATCATAAGGCACATGGCATAGCCCGACTGCGCCTTCACGTCAGAGGCATCGACACTCCTTGCCTTAGCAAAATAGTCCTTCGCCTCTTGGAGCTTCTCTTCCGCCAAAAAGACGGCTGCTCTATTGCAGAGCACTCGCAATCCTCTCGGATTAAGTTGCTCAGCTTCTGCGAGAAACTGGTGCGCCATGTTGAACTTCCGCTCTTGAGCAGCGGCATACCCCTTGGCAGCCAGCTCTTCAAACGAAGGGCCGCTATGCAGGCTCTGAGACGGCGCAATCTGTTCAGCGACATTTACCTCAGTAACATTTCGAGCTTGTCCAGCTATGATTGTCCTCCCAAGCACCTCCCCATACACAGCAATAGTCTTCTCAGTGGCACCATCCCATGAAAATTCGCGAAGTCGGTCAGCTACCCCCTCCCTATACGGACTATAATATGCAGCAAGAACCGCATTTCGGATCGAATCGGCGCTGTCTGGTTCGCAGTAAAACCCAAAATCTCCCAGATAGTCCTTCGTGGTCCCACTAGCCGCTCCAACAACATTACATCCGAGCATTGCGGCTTCCAGAGAAACCAACCCTGGCAGTTCATACCAACTTGGAAGCGCGTGAACCTTTGCCGCTCTATAGGCAGAAGCAAGCATTTCAGAAGAGATCCGATCGAGAACAATGGTCTTCCCCTTTCTTCGGAATGCTTTGACTGCTTCAGCATACTGCGGTTGATAGCTAAATCCACCTGCGGCATAGACCACAGGAATATCGAGGTCCTCTAGCGCCACTTGCAGCATCAGCTGATTCTTTCTTGACTCGAGTCTCCCAACACAAAGGATGAAATCTTCGACTCCATACTCTCGAACAAACAGTTCCCTATCAGCATTGTCTTTCAGATCATACCCAACCGGCACTATCGATACCTGAGCATGCTCCCGATATGTTTTCTCTAGAACCCGCTGTTCTCCAGCTCCATTCGCGATGAGCCGGGAAGCATTTTTTGCAGCCCACTCGTTTTGAAAAGGAGCACAAGGAGAGGTTCCAGCAATGAGCTCCTTCTGAGCAGAAAGCCACTGTCTATCCTGCCCTTTGGCAACATATCCCATCAGCGTTTCGGCGAGGGCAATTGACTGATTATGAAAGTTTGGAATGTCCTCACAAAGAGTTGTTACCACAAACGGAGTTCCCGCCTGCATTGCTCTCTGTCCGTAGTGCTCTATCATCTGCGGCAGAGCAAAGTTTATGAGATGAACGAGATCATAGTTCGCCGGATCTGCCGCACCATCCACATCAACATCTACAGAGATTCCACGCTTCCGCAGCCCCTCAACGAGTTGTTCTACAACAATGGTATCCCCACCTCGTTGGGTAAACATATTACTTCGGTTCTGAAGAAGAACTCGAAGAGAATCGCTATTCACAACCGAAGTTGACAATTGATTTAGAGGGGCCACGGCATGCTCCTTTTTCTTATGTGTTTGAAACTGCTTTAGGACCGAAATAAATTTGGGGGCAATCACTGACCAGTTTGTCTTTGCCAAAAACTGCTCTCGCGAAGCTGATAAGAAGTGTTGTACTTCCTGATTATGGAGAATTTCTCGAATAGCAAGAGCCACGGAGAATCCTTCACTTGCATGCCAAACTGCTGGGCCAAACGAGTGGAAGGCTGGAGCCAAGGAGGTAATGACCGAAGCACCTGCACCAAGGGCACGAGAACACGCTCCGGAGCACTCATAGTGGTCCGATCGGTAGTTCATGACGACTACCGAGGCTGACTGCAGCAGCTCTGAAACCTCTTCTTCGGAGAGAAACCGATTGAGAAAAGTGATCCTCTCTCTCACTCCGAAATGTTCAGCCATTGTTTGCAGCTTTGCGTAATACTGTTCAGCTTCGCTATCCTCTGCCTTTATAGTGCCAGCGATACAAGCGTGAACATCAATCTGCTCATCTTGTAGGGTCCGTACCGCTTGAATAAGCGACTCGATACCTTTGTGCGGCTGAATGAATCCTACGGTAGCAATCACTGGAACATTTTCGGGAAGAGAGAGTCGCTGGAGCGCTTTCTGCTTATCCTCACCTGAAAGCGGAGGAAGAACTTCTACTCCGTGAGGAATCGTACTCACCTTCTCAAGAGAAACTCCGTATGAAGCGACTTCAAGCGCCATCTCGTCAGTGTGAACGATAACATGATCAACTGATGTTAACACAGGAATTGCATCGACTCGTTTGGTAAAGATTGTGTGTAACAGCAGAGCGGTGCTAATGCCTTTCTCTTTGAGAGCAACGATCGCCCTCTGGAATCCACAATCGGAAAGTTGCTTTGGGTTGTGCGCATTTATAAGAAGCGTTTCAATCCCGCTTCTTGAAACCGTCTCGATGAAGTTATTCCACTGGTCGTTATTCCAACTAAAGCAGCGTTGTACAAATGGCTCGTCGTCAAGAACTTGCGGCTTTCCAGCATTTGGGCCAATGACATATTCTGAAAATACCTGGAAGCTCCCTGGTCTCCACTGACGACTGAGCATCTTCGCGTAAGTGGAGAGCCCACACTGCTGATTCCAGGTGGTCATAAATCCGAAACGTTCCGGCAGGTTCCACTCACTTTTTGTATTGTGGTTCTCATCTCCAATAATTTCTTGGAGGTCCCGAAGCTCCTCTACCACCCTCTCCCAAGTAAAATGCTGTCGTTGTGTGCGCGCAGCTTCTTGCGACATCGTCTGCAATCTCTGCGAATCTCCAAGCAAACTGTCAAGTGCAACGCTAAGTGATTCAGGTTCAATCTTGTCAACAACGAGTCCTGTCTTTCGGTGTACTACCCCTTCTGGCAATCCTCCGATATTGAATGTTACCACTGGGCATCCCGATACTTGCGCCTCGAGGCTTGTGAGGGGAAATGGATCAAACCAGATAGAGGGCACCACACAGATGCCGGCAGTTTGGAAAGCTTTCGCCACTTCAGCTTGTGGAACACTCCCATGGAATTTCAGTCCGGGGATGCGCGCTTCGAGATCCGCTACATCGTAAACCTCTGTTCTTCCCCAGAGATCTGCGCTCCCATATACATCGAGGGTAAGATCTGCGTACTTCGCCTTAAGTTCGGCGTAAGAGACGAGCAGGAGATCTAATCCCTTATCCGGGACAAGTGCTCCCACAAACACGAGCTTTCGCCAATCCCGCTTAGCAATCTCTCCTTCCGAGAAAAGTTCGAGATCAACACCATTTCGAATAGTCCGGACTTTCTCAGCTGGAGCACCGGCCTCAATGAACACCTGCCGTTGAGCATCAGAAACACAAACCACTCGATCTACATAGTGACAGAGCGCCTTAGGGTTTATCCCGGTATCATTACCTGAGCGGTCATGACTGATAAGAATCTTTGAGAGGCAGTGCGGATCATCTTGGACGAAATAGAATGGCTGAGCTCGCCCAGCGGAGATCAGGTGGTAATCACCATAGGAGCGCATGCGTTCAAGAGCGCCTTTAACATTATATTCCTCACCGAGATCCCAAAACTCTACCCCGCCATGAGTTGTCTCTCCTTCAACGAGTTGAGCAGCTACAACAACCTTTGTACCGCTCTTTGCGAGAAAGCGAGCGAGATGGAGTGTCGCCATTTCGGCACCGGCATTAATTCCTGACACCCTGAGAGGATGGTCCTTGTGAACCAGTAAGTACCTAGACATATTCATTAATCACTTCTCAAGTCACAGCCTTGCTTCGGTTTAAAAAATTCATATAGGGGTTACTGTGCAAGAGTCGTGCACAACTTTTGAGACTGATTTCACCCTCATCACGTCAAGAAATTGACGCTTCCGCAAGCAAAAAATCTTGAAGAGACCGACTACCGCGGACCTCGCTCCAGTACCAGAAACATTTGTGAAGTCTTTGAGAATGGCGCTCGCAAAAAATCGATTCCAGCGAAAAGCGCTTGTAAGAGGTCATGGAGAGGATGCTGCATTACCGGACGCTCCTTATCGATTCTTACTATCCCACTACGCCGTAAAGCGATGAGGGTCGACCAGGTCCAGAACGGGGCACCTTGAGTAAAACACAACTTCCGGACTCGAAGACCACTACTCTGAATCCCTTTCCTAATACTGGTATCGTTAAAGAGCACCCAATGCCTCGGGCAATGCAGCCCCCCCCAATAGGAGGTTCGAAACAGCCTTGCATCAATTGAATCGACATTTGGCGTTTTCAAAATGACAACGCCATCGTCCGTGAGCAGCTCTCGGAAATGTCGAAGCATCGCAAGCGGATCAGCTACATGCTCTATCAAGTTCAAAGCGAGAATGACGTGAAAACGCTCATCACTTTGAAAATCTTCTATACGTCCACAAAAATATCTATGCCCATCGTTTTCGGCCTGAGCTTTTGCCTTAGGGTCGAGATCAACAACCTGTGTTTCGCAAACTCTCGAATCTGCCTCTTTGAGGGCATTCAACATCCATCCGGTACCACCACCAACATCAAGTGCTCGTAAAGCATTTCCCTGAATGTTCGTCATAGCTTCCTGGAAAACTCGCCGATCAAGCAACCCTTTCAACTTATGAACAAGCCCAGAAGGCCGCTTCAGAAATGAATAATAGTTCTCTGGATAGATGACTCCCAAACGGTCAACAGGCATTGGGTCAAGATAGATCGTTTTACACTGTCTACATTCAAAGTATAAAAACTCTTCATCACCAGTCGTACAGTACTCATAGTCTTTCGCTATGGCCCAAAGACGATGCTCACCGCGAGCACATACAGGGCACGGTGAAGCTGGCAAATTCGGGGATGTCCCTTCAGATGGCGGAGTTACTTCTTTCATGGAGATTGATATAATTCTTTAAACACTCGAAAGTAGGTCGTCTGAGTCGCACCTATTTCACTTGCCCAAGCTGAGTCCATGAGGAATTTTTCAACCTCGGGTAAAGCTGTATAAGGAATGCTCGGATCCCAATGATGCAGTAAGTGCCGATTAAAACCGGCTGCGCCAAAGGTACTTGCGAGAATTCCGTCTCCGAACATCCTATTGACCGCACCGTGAGCCACTTGTTTGTAGTTCACCTCGTTGTGCGCTTCCAGGCTTCGATGCTCAAGAAGTTGCCGGAGGGAAGCAAAAAATGGAAATCCTGATCCGATCGCCAAGACCCAGGTAAAGGAAAATTGCCAGTATCCTAAAACGAGCGTGCCAATAACAATTGCTCCGTTCAAGAAAACCCCAACCGCAAGCATCACATGTTTCATGGTGCTCGATTCGTTTTTCCTTCCAGAGGATTCCTCGAGGTGCTTCCCCCGAGAACTCAACACCCTCAGCACTCGAATACCGACCAGACTTTCAAAAATGAATTTTGCAGTTAACGGCTCGAAGTAGGAATGCTCAGAGTCGTTGGTATCACCGTGAAACCGGTGGTGGTCAAAATGAATTCTTCGGTAAGTATCAATATCCTGCCCTACCCAAGATCCAATGAAGATATTCGCGAGGATATCATTCCAGCTTCGACTCGGCGCTAAAAAATAGTGAGAAGCCTCATGCCAGAAAAGTTGCAAAGTGGCCATCTGATACCCTATGAGTAAAGCCCCAACAGGAATAGTGAAAAAGAAAAGGTATGGGTATTCCGATTGGAGAGAAGCTATCAGGACCGAGAAGACAGCTCCAAAAAGAATAGTAACGGAAATATCTATCCACGCCCGCGAGTATGACGGAGTAAGTGTCTTCTTGAAGTCCAAATAACGAACCCCCGCATTGTTTAATACCTCACTCTTCGGCATATCGAAAAAGGACTTCGAGTCTGAATGCGTTGAAGACATTGGGATAACTCCTCTCCCTACCCCTCTACGAGAATTATTCTGCCCGCCAATGAAATTGCCCGGTTCTCATTGGTCAAAACCTAATCGGTTTTGCTGTTTTTAGCGGCCAGAATGTATCCTCCCTCCGGGGGACTTCCGGACATTTCCAATACCCTCCAGCATATAAGCTTTTCATGACGATGCACCAGAAGACTCATCCCGGGAATCCATCTTTTGACGTTGCACATTGGCTGCCAATCGCCCAATTACACGTACTGATCCTCGTCAGAGCCAGACGCTACTGCAATCTTGCCTTCAGCTTCAAGTCGTCGAACGATATCAACAATACCCTGCTGAGCTTTTTCAACATCCTTCAACTTGACAGGACCAAGTGTATCGAGATCTTCTGTAATCATCTCGGCTGCACGCTTCGAGACGTTCTTGAAGAAGAGATCGGTGAGCTCAGGACTTGCGGTTTTCAAAGCGAGAACGAGCTGGTCTCTAGGGACCTCCTTTAGGACCGTCTGGATACCTTTATCATCGATATTTTTCACATCTTCGAAGGTAAACATGAGGTTCCGGATCTGTTCAGCCATGTCCGGATACATCTCTTCAATTTCAGTAATAATTCGTTCTTCGTTATTGCGGTCAACAAAATTGAGAATATCGGCTGCAGATTTCGGCCCACTAACCTCTTCTTCGTTCTGAGTACCAGAACGAAGAGTTGAACGAAGCACCTCTCGGACTTCATCGACCACATCTGCTTTCACCATATTCAGGTTTGCAATTCGAATGAGGATATCCGTTTGCGCTTCCTCGTTCATTGTTTGGAGAACACCGGCTGCTTGATCCGGATTGATTTTGGTAAGGAGGAAGGCAACAGTTTGTGGGTGCTCAGCACCTACAAAGGCATTTAGAATTTTCTCTGGAACATCAGCAATAATCTGAGAAATGGGTTCCTTTCTCGATCCTGAGATATACTCTAACAGACTCTCTCCGGCATCATCACCGAAAGCATTCGATATTACGTCTCTCGCAAATTCTCTTCCGTCAACAAGCAGAGTTTCCCCCGCTTTCATCATTGAGTGAAATTCTTTACTGATCAGGAATTGATCTTCCCTCGGAACTTCAGAGACGAGCATAAAGGCTCGACTGATCCGCTTTACTTCATTCTCTTCAAGATTCTTCAGCACCGCCGAAGCAATATCCTTACCGAGCGTGAGCAAGGTCATCGCAGCTTTTTCAGTGGCGCTGTATCTTCTCGAGGTTTCTCGACCCCCGCCTCTACCCATGGGTGGCATTAATCAGCCCTCGCTTCCAGTAATAGTACTCGCATAAGACAGTTCTCATTATTTTAGATGTGTACTGGGCGCAGTAAGGACTCGAAATTCGAAAGTTTCCTTTCGCAATCCCCTTGAACCTTGTAACATCTTGTTATTATTAAGTTTCATTTCGCATCGGATGAGGCTCTGATAGACTCAACCAAAGATGAGAGCGATAATCTTATGGAAGTAATGCTGCTGGCGGCGGGTCTCGGAACTCGACTTCAGGCCTTAACAAAGTCGACCCCCAAGTGCCTCATTCCCGTGGCGGACCGCCCTATCCTCGAATGGAATTTGCTGAAACTACGGGAGCTACGCCCAAAGAGGATCGTCATTAATTTGCACTATCTTCCCAACGCGGTTGAACAATTTCTCAGCGAACAGGATCACTTTCAGCTTCCCATCGAATTCTCTCGGGAAGGTGACCTCCTGAATACCGGTGGAGGGCTAATGTACGCTGCCGATCTTTTCGATAAAGATGGACCTCTGTTGATACTCAACGCAGATATTCTCTGTTCCGCATCCTTGGAAGACCTGATCGACTCACACCAGAGCCAAGAACGAGCAGCGAGCCTTGTGACAAGATCCCCTGAGGATTCAAGGGTATTGCTCTTCGATTCAAATACCCAACGGCTTGTCGGATGGAGAAATAACGCCACCGGAGAATCACGAACGGTATTCGCCGGCAAAGATTGTGTCGAGCGTGGATTTTGCGGTATCCAAGTAGTTTCTCCTGTAATTTTTGATTATCTCGGAAGACCTGAGGAGAAACGATCGATTATTGAGGCATATCTTGACGCCTCAAAAGAAGGTCTATCGATCCAAGAGCACCGTACAGATGATTCTTACTGGTTTGATATTGGCACCCCAGAGCAGCTGGAGGAATGTAGAAGATTTTTTAAAGAAAGAGGGATTACGCCCCTAAGCGAAAGCAGCTCATGATGTTAAACAATCGGTCACTCTTAGCTTTGTTTCTAATAGCCATCCTATTTTTGCTGGGAGCTGTTTCGGTTCATGCTGCAACAAAAGTTGATCAACCTCACGTAAAGGCTGAGCTCGTAACCGAACACTTAAGCGTGACTCCTGGGGTAGACGAGACCTTCGGGCTGAAACTTACGATCGATCCGAAGTGGCATGTCTACTGGAAATATGCTGGAGACTCCGGTTCGGCTCCGGCTCTCAACTGGGAGGTAAACGGAAACTCCATAGCCACTGAGATCTTATGGCCGATTCCTGAACGAATCGAAGTAGGTCCATTTGTAAATTTTGGTTATCAAGGTGAGATCCTCCTGATGGCAGACCTCCCAATTCCAGAAGACGCCACGGGAGCTGTCCAAATCACTCTCGACGCCGAGTGGCTGGTCTGCGAGGAGGAATGTATCCCAGGCAATGCATTTTTTGAGTTGGAGATGCAAGTTTCCGAAGGTTCACTTCCAAGTCCCTCTACCGAGAAAGCATTGTTCGAAAAGACAAGAACTCGACTCCCATCAAATGGCGACGGCGTCACCACCACAGTTCGAGAAACTGACGAGGGGAATCTCATCCTCAACATTCAAGGGATACAAACAGAGCTCAATTCCATTTATTTCTTTCCTGCGGAGGAGGGGATAGTTGAAAACTCGGCCGAGCAGTCCTGGATGCGCTCTGCCAGTGCGATAGATCTTATTCTCACCACGCCTAAGTCTATTCCCCGCCCGCGAGAATTCTCCGGAGTTCTCGTAAAGAATCCCCCCTTCAAAGATGGCTCCCTGGCAAAGGAGATTCGCCTTCCTTTTTCAGCCCTGTCAGGCAACACGCAGGTGGAGTCAACTTCAGGGGCGCCCGATGGTTTATCAACATCGAATCCTAAGAATGAAACGAAGGCATTTGCTCTCATTCTCCTCGCTGCATTTCTTGGAGGATTAATCCTCAATCTCATGCCCTGCGTATTTCCAGTGCTTGCAATCAAGATCTTGAGCTTCGTGAAGAAGGCTGGAAAAGCTCCTCATCAGGTTCGAAATCACGGATTAGCTTTTGGATGCGGAATCCTTGTCTCCTTCTGGCTGTTAGCTATTGTTGTAAGAATACTCAGAGAGACGGGTGAAAAACTCGGCTGGGGATTCCAACTTCAGAACCCGTCATTCGTAGCTATTCTGATCTTACTCCTCGTCGCCGTGGCATTAAACCTCTTCGGTACATTCGAATTCGGTAGCAGTATTCAAAGGATTTCTGGTTCACTCGACAAGGATGGTGAAAGCTACTCGAATTCCTTCTTGAGCGGAGTTCTTGCCACACTGCTTGCAACTCCTTGCACCGCTCCATTTATGGGAGGAGCTGTTGCTTATGGGATTCAGGCTCAACTCTTCCCTTCCTTAGTAGTATTTTCATTCCTTGCATTAGGACTCGCTTCACCTTACCTGATTCTCTCCTTTTATCCGAGGCTCTTGGCTTCACTTCCCAAGCCTGGTGCATGGATGGAGACCTTTAAGCAGTTCATGGGTTTCCCCGTTCTTCTCACAGCCCTCTGGCTTCTGTGGGTCTTTAATAAGCAAAACTCTCCTGATGCCTTGTTAGCTCTCCTTCTCTCGAGCTTGCTCTTTGCATTTTCTCTTTGGATCTATGGAAAGATCTGTCCCCCAACTGCACCTCGACGAAGACAGATATATGGGATGCTATTTGTCATTTGCGCGTTCAGCCTCTGTTCGTGGATCGGGATCCCCTATTCAAATCCTTCTGTTCAGCCTGCCTCTGCTGTCGAGATTGATACAGATTCAGCGTTGGTTTCAGGAATAACCGCTCACTCTGAACGAGACTCTTACGGACAAACCTGGTACGCATTTTCTCCAGTCCTCGTTGATACTCTTGTCGCCGAGGGCAAACCTGTATACGTCGACTTTACTGCTGCATGGTGTATTACCTGCCAAGTGAACAAGCGGGTCGTTTTCGGCTCGGAGAAGGTACGAAAAACTCTCTCAGAGAAAGGGATAGTTCTCGTGAAGGGGGACTGGACGAATGAAGATCCTATTATCACAGAAGCCCTCGAAAAATTCGGCCGCTTGGGAGTCCCACTAAACATTCTCTATAAGCCCGACGACAGGGAAAGCCCGGTCGTATTCCCGAATATCCTGACCCCTCAACTTGTTCTCGAGGAACTCGAAAAGCTGTAAATCGGTTCCAAAAGCAACCATCTGGTTGATTAGGTGAGATATTTATGTATCCTACCATGCGGGTGGGGGCGTTGCTATGTCAGGGGTTAAAGCTTGCTATGACCACTCCACACGAAGATAGGACGAGGGGTTCCGAACCAACACATCCGGCAATCACCGAACATGTCCTGGGAAGTCTCCCGGATCGGATAACCCACCGCCCAGGCGCAGTCATCATCATAGCAGATGAGACACGTTCACGATTTGTCATCCAACGCAAAGATAGCGACCATCCGGTTACAGATTGCATTGGCAAATTGAGCCTCTTCGGAGGGTCGGTCGACCCTGGCGAAATCTCCGGTCCGGCTGTTATTCGTGAGTTGCTGGAGGAGATCCCAGATGCGGTACCGTTTATTAATGGAGAAATCTTCCCCTGGAAATCATTTGAAGAGCTGGATGGTGCTCAGTTCGGCGGCAAGTACGACCTCAATGTCTTTTTCTCAATGATCCCGAATCGCCAGTTTGAGAATCTGGTAGCGAAACTTGAGAAACCTGGAGCTGTTAAGGAGGGAGAGCTCGCCGTCATCGATAGAGACGAGATCCGATCCTTGATAGAAAAAGGGAACGACGCCTTCATAGGATCACATCACAAAGTCATAGAGGAATTTTTAGATCTCACCCCTCGCGATCTCCTCCTGCCCGGCGTCGGAACGGTACTTGCTCCGCTCTACTTGACAGAGTCTGCCAAGTTCCTCCATTCCCAATACCTTGAACGGGAGATCGCTCATGGAGTTCGCCAACTCATCGAAAAGAAAACTCCAATTGGAGCTGCGGCTTCAGGAGCCGGAGCAGGTATAGGGAATATGATCTGGGGTCAACCTGGAGTATCGGCAATTCTTTGCGCTGCGGACTTCCCATACTTACGATCTCAAACTGACCACTATCTCGGTGGAATCTCCCTCGGAAATGGCGAATATGTAAGTCCGCGAGCGGCAGCCGCTCTTTCGGGGAGCGCCTACTTAAAGGCGCAGCAGGCTCTGTTTAATGAAGGACAGGCTGAGCGCGTCGGAGACCTTATTACGGTAGGAGCAGGAGCAGGAGTCCAAACTTCTCGGGAGCGGAAGGGGAAAGATGAGGTTTACTTAGGACTGCGTAATTTCAACGGCGTTCAAATTGCGCGAGTTGAGTTTGCCAAGGGGGTACTTGAT
>JAGRAT010000110.1 GCA_020434495.1 Bdellovibrionales bacterium
TTATCTGAGCTCTATTCCTTATGGAGAAAATACTGTCGGGTTGCGGTCAGCAGCAAAACACTATTTTTTAAAGGATGAATCGCGGCTTTCTGCAGATGAATCGTTATCACTGGCTATGACGATTCTCGATCCTGAGCAGTACAACCCTCATCGAACTCTTACCATTTCTGAATTAACGAGAAGGGCTGTTATCAAAGCGAGAGCAAATAAATCTCGAAAACGAATCGAGAAACATGTTGAGGACATCCTATCAGAGCTGTTAGATAAAGGTGGTATTTGAGTTGAGTAGTTCATTGTTGCTTGGCTCTATTTCGACAACGCTAAAAAACTTCGAGGTAACTTTCATGACATTACGAAGAATTCTCTCTTCATTCAGTGTAGTTTCAGTTCTCTTATTATGTGCGAGTACATCTTTCGCTCAGACCTGTGACAATGAAGAGGGGCTCCAGGCCTGTTCTCATGTGGCAATCGAAAATTGTCGATCTGACAATAGCTGCGCCGACGATCGTCGAGTAGCGCTTTCGAAGCAGGATGTAATTGAAGACGCAGCTGCTGATTGCTGCTCGCGGAACGGAAGTGCATCCATTCGACAATGTGTTAAACGCTACCTCAGAAGATTGAGACAAGGGATTAAGCGTGTGCCAGCAGGATTGAAAGGATTCCTTAGAGAAGCAAATCAAGGTGTGAAGGAACTCCAGACAAATGGCTGCAGTACCGGAACGCTTGGTAGCCTGTAGTATCGAATTTTGAACTTAGCACGGTTGCCTCAAAGGCGAGTTCTGCCTCAAAAGAAAGTGCGGAACTCGCTGGGGAGAATTCAGTGTTGAGGACTCTGCTCGAGCCTCTTGTTGGCTCGAGCAGAGAGTGATTCCCGACTCTTCCGTTTCCTCATGTGGCCAGTTGGCCTCTCTATTGGTGCCTTTCCCAATATTACCCTCTGTTGATATCTTTTACTGGTACCTCTAAAAACCATATATTGGCCCAGTTTTATGGACATGATCTCAATTCTCGGGAACAGTTTTAGAAATGCTCTGCCTATTTTGAGTTTGCTCTTGTTTCTCGGTGGATGTACTTCTCAGTCTCCATCAACGGGCAAGCCCTCTCCGAACGTGGTTCGGAACGCTGGAAAGGGGCCGGCTGCTCAGGGGAAACTCGCGAGAACCCCAGAATCGACCTCTTCTTCTGTCGTCGGTGCTAAAAAGCGACCCACCGCCCGGGTGAAGTACATCTCGGTTAGCAGTGCGTATAGAGGTTCTCTTGCAAAGGGGAGAACTCAGCCATCAAGTGGAGTTAAATCTTCGACTACCCCAAGGAGGACACCTGTTACCGCAGAGACTGTCTCAAAGCAGCCGGGAAAGTACTCGGGACCTTCTGCTGATTTCAAGCAAATTGCAGACGAAGCTTTTGAAAAGGGGAACTACTCACGAGCGCTCGAATTTTATGAGCGTATAGTGCGTCGCGAGCCGACCAAGGGGGTTTCACGTTACAATGTTGGTGCTGTATATCTTGCCGCTCGAAAATATAAGAGTGCTGTCGGCTCTTTTACGGATGCTCTCGAATTTGGATATTCCACGGCAGAGGTTTATCAGAATCTCGGCCTTGCCTATCTCGGCTTGGGAAAAACTGACTCTGCCCGAAAGGTTTGGACAACCGCACGAAAGCAAGGATTGAAATCTGCGGAGATTGAAACCTCGCTTGGACTACTGCTCCTTGATGAGAAGAAAAGAGATGAAGCACGGGCCTATTTTGATAGAGCTATCCAGTATGATCGTGACTATCCAGCGAGTTACAACGGCCTTGGAGTTCTTGCTCTTCAGGAGGGGAAGCTCGGCGAGGCAATTGAACTCTGGAAGAAGGCGGAAGCCGCAGAGCGACGGCTAAAGAGTGTATCCGCCAGAGGGTTTTCTATTCGTTCCGCGCGCTCCGGAGGAACAATGGACTCAGCTCTTGGAATCTTAGTTGGACCAGACTTGAGCGTTCTCTCGAAAAAACTGGGGCAGGCGCTGGCTCTGACAGAGGAAGGGAGATTTGACGATGCTCGCACCGTTGCGCTTCAGGTGCAAACGGCCGAGAAGAATAACCCCTCGTACTGGAGTTTGCTCGGATATATCAACTCACAGGTTGGAGAATTCTCTGAGGCTGAGACTGCTTGGCGGAGATCTATTGAACTCGGTTCGGTTGATGTTGCACCAGCGATTAACCTAGCGGTTTTAGAATTGTCGAAACAGAATGTGTTGGAAGCTGACGCGTTTGTTGATAAGGCGCTGGAGATTGATCCCGCCGGCGCAGTTGCTTTGTCCTTAAAAGGAGACGTTGCTCTTGCAAATAGGAACCCTCAATCAGCGAAGAATTACTATGAGCGGGCATTGAGGGCAGATCCTGCGCTTGTTCCAGCCTTAAATAACCTGGCACTCATTTACGCCACCAATGACAAATATAGTGAGTCGTTGGATTTGTTGGCCCGTGCGGTTAACGAATCAGCTGGAGATCCTGATATTCGATACAATTTGGCCCTTGCCAATATATTGGTCGGTAAACTGCATGAGGCAGAAAATCAGCTTCATGTCGTTGAAAAGAGTGGTTCGTCCGATGCCGGAGTGTATCTGCATCTTGGATATGTCGTCGGAACGCTAGGGCGCTATGGGGAGGCGAAAACATACTTCGAAAAAGCGCTGCAGATGGATCCGGAGTCAGCTCTTGTTCTCAATAACCTTGGGGTAGTGAATCAGAAAGCCGGAGATCCTAAGATGGCCGAGCAGTACTATAACCGAGCCATTGACTTGGAGCCGCGGTTCGCCGAGGCATACAATAATCTCGGAGCTGTCTCTTTGGAGCTGAAGAAGGATGGCCAGGCTGTTAAGGCATACGAAAAGGCCGTAGCACTCTCAGCGATAGACCACGAATCAAGAAGGAACCTCGGACACCTCCTTTTAGCGGGAGGCGATGCTGACGCTGCTGTCAGCCATCTGCAGCTAGCCCTGGCTCTGAAGCCAAAGGACTTGGACACCCTTTTTGACCTTGCGTTGGCGTACCGGAATTTGAAGAAAGTACCTGAAAGCATTGCTTTTTTTGAGACTTACCTAGAACTCGCGCAAAATGATGGCTCGCGAGTAGAGCAGGTATTGCAAGCCGAGAGGGCGCTCCAAAAGCTTAAGTACCCATAGCCAGAAGCGCTCTCGAACAATAGGGGCTAGCGCATAATGTAACCCTTTCCTATAACCTATTGTTTTCAATAGGAAAGCTCTTCACCATCGCACTATTGCTGAAGCATCCTTTGTCGGCAGATGGATAGGTGGGTGAAGAGGAGCAGCGAGGGGTTACGACCCGTCAATCTGAACTAACTGCTCCAAAGAGAGCGCTAATGACACGATATTTCGACACAGATATTCTTGATACCCAAACAGTTGAATGTGTTGCTGATACCATAAACCCATTCGATACAGTGGTTCCTCGAGAGCCGCTGGCTCAAACCGAGATTTCAATAGCTGAAACATATGAACTTCAACCGATTTCGGAACCAGAGTTCTCGGCCGGTGCTACTGCTACCATGTCTGAACCGGGAGGGTCGACGATCCTTGATACAGCGCGACTCGCCGGAGAAGTTTTGTTACAGCAGAAGGGAAAAGTTGTAACGGTTACTCGGAATCTGTTCCTCATTGCAAGTGGACTTGCGTTGGGAGTCGGGATTGCCTTGAGTGCGTCGTATAACCACGATCCCATAGTAAGCGCCGCTATTCTTCCGACTGAAAAGGTAGTTTCTGTGCCGGCCGCGGTCGTAGAGCAGTCAGTCGCGGTAAGTACAGAGGTGGCTACTGCTGGCCTTGTCGTTGAGGAGCGGTTAGTCGAGCTCGAGCAGTGGTTCCAATCTCAGCCTGTCCCAGTTGAAGAGAGAGTTTTTCTTCATCAGGCGCAACAGTCATTCAAGACAAGAACTGTTAACTTCCAAGCTCCGGCTGGAGTCGATTCCCAGTTTGCGGATGCTGGCGCTCCAGTGAGTTTCCAAAAAGTTTCTGATAAGGATGGCCGATACCTTGCCGATGGAAAGAACGGCCTTGAGTGGCAAGGAGACTTTGGGGTTAGTAGCCCGAGTGCGAATGTGAACAAGGGCGCAAACTACCTCAAGGAACTTGAATCAAAATTTGGAGTCAATGGTAACGGTGCTCTTAACCGTATTGAGCAATCAACCAGTGGCTCTATCGCCAAGGGTGCCGAGCAGCGAGTATTCGGTCCAAAGGTCCGATAGTTTGGACTCACTCAGAAAGTTCGAGCATTCCAAAATTTCTTCCGGCGAACGTGTTTTAGCTAGCAGCGGATTTCTCTTCCCGGTTTGAACAAGAGGATAAGGTCTTCTCTTCCCGTACTTTTGCCGCTTCATCATCACCTTCCCAGTCTGTCGTGTCGGAACCGATATCGTAGGCCTTTATACGAATGATTTTTCCTGGGAGCTCACGAGAGTTTGGCCCGAAAAGCAAATTGCTCGCTTGGACCCAGCCACGAACCCCAGATTCGTGAATAATTCGGTACCAGTCTTCGTATCGCTTTTCTATTGCTACAACCTCTCCCTGAGCGGCGCGAAATAGGCTCTCGAAATGCTCTGCAGGTCCAGCTCGAAACTGTACAATTGGTGCCGTCAGTTGAGCCAACGGCATGCTTGGAGGGATTCGCACGCTCCCATATTGCTTATTGGCATTTACTTGACGTACGGCCCGAAGAGGATTCTCGACGTTGGTGTGGGGGAGGTCAAAGGGGATAGGTTGATGTTCCGCGACAATTTCTCCTTTATCGCCTTCTTGTTCTTCACTTGGCTTTTTGGCCTTCACCTCATCGCTAGCGCTGTCTTCGTCCAAGATCTCACGAAGTTCTCCAGTTTGTAACGAAGCAAGAAGATTTTCGGTGCGAGTGTCGATTAACGTTTCGCTCACCCGATCAATTCTATCTTCCATTCCTCGAGATTTTCTGTCGAGGCTTTCAAACTCAGCAGCAAGTGTATCAAGTTCTGCCTGTTGCGCTTGAAGCTGGGCGAGCAAATCCTTTGAAATTTCAGTCGGAACGTTCTCTGGGATTGCCGGAATTACAGCTTTCACTGCCTCTGAAGTGGCAACTGGAATTTTCGTGGCAGTGTTTGCAAGGGAAGACCGCTTCTCTTTGATCTGAGGTTGAACGGTGAGAACAAGTTCTCCCTCTGCTCGAGGCGTGGATGTCATCTCCTTTTGTCGAGGGGGAGACTCACCACTGAGTTCATTCAGCAGCTTTTCCTCTTCAGAGAGGAGGGCGCCATCGAGCTGTTCTAGCTGCTCAGCAACATCTTGGTTTACGAGATAATCAGTGGTATCTGAAAACTCTTCGTCAGCAAAACAGTCCAGTGAAAGGAGTACGAGTACCATCAAGAAGAAGCGAAGGAGCATGAGAGACCTCGTAATTTTGGACATTTTCATAGTCCCAAGAATTCTACGAGGCCTCAATTCTTACGCAAATCTTCCTTCAATGAGGAGACAATCCGACCCGAGGAGCTCGGGAATGCCTCGAGTCCTGAAAACCTAAGACCCCTCGCAAATATCCTGAGAGTTCGGAATAAGCGCTGCCGAGGCAAGAGCGGCTTCTCTGGCGTTCCTTGCTTGACGGTTTAACTTCTTCGCCTTGCCGCCTTTCTTAATCCGTTGAATCTCTCGATTTACCTTCCGAGCGTTGTCAAATAGTGCGGCAACTGACTGAACGTAATCATCTAAGGTGGAAATGTTACTTACGCTAACGCAGAAAATCTGATTCGTGCATTGTTGCTGTAAAGAGTCAAAAGTCCAGGTAGAAGTCCAAGCTTCTTGGTAAAGAGACTTAGAGTCCTTGTTTAGACTTTTCTGTAGCTGTTTCGCCGTTGCTTCTCCGCTTGTGCCCTTTGCGAGTCTCACAAGAGTTTTCGTTTGGCGACGAATATTCTGTAGCTGCAGTAGAGCATTTGAGTCCATCGAGAACTGTGAAGAAAGAATACTTGTTTCCTCACAATCAAGGCAGGAAGTTCCATCTCCATTGCAAACTCCGCATCTATCAATTTCACCTTCGCAAAATGGATCATTGCTGACGTCGATATCGAGTTCACAGGTGGCGGTTCCGTCCTGTTCGGTAAAGGTGTAGGTGATAGTGAAAGACTGTCCAGCCGCATCATTGCCCGGAGTCCAGGCCAAAATGCTGTCAATCATTCCATCGCTGTCTGTGGTCCCATCAGTAGGGGTAATCGTCGCTCCGGCAGGTACGCCGCTGTAGGTAACTGTTAATGGGTCACCATCAGGGCTCTTTCCGGTAACGATGTAATCGATGTTATCCCCTGGTTGAACAGTTATCGAGCCGGATACCTCGGTACAATAAGGCTTCTGGAAGGTCTCAAAGTGCTTTCCGTCAAACATTCCTTGGTAATCAATGCTTCCAAGTTCGGGATCGCAAATCTGAGCTTGTTCGTAATACCAGCAACCGTGAAAGAGGTTGTCGATAAAGCCGTCATTTCCGTATGTGAACTCGACGTCCGGGTAAGCATAGGTAAATAGCCAAATACCGATCTCCTCCGAGAATTGGATTCCTGTGTAAGGAGTGCACTCCGGCGAGGAGTTTGACGAAGATGGGATATGGGCATTAATGGCGGATGCATCGATGCTGAGTCGGAAAGTTCTGCTGTTGTCGGGGTTATTCACTGCTTCAAGAACGTTAACCCAGTTTCCACATGACGCCGAAAGTGAAGAACAGATAGGGTCTCCAGTTTCCCAACTCTTTGACTCCCAACGTGCAGCAGGAACGTAGCTGTAGGCAGTGATTATCGGTTGAGCACCTGAAGCATCTACGTACAACACTGCTGCTTCGTTGTAGCATTGCATCAGGGGTAAATAGCCTGGAGTAAGAACTAGGGTAAAGAAATTCGCCTTCTCATACGGGGCTCCTGGATCCCCAATCGTGAATTCGAGGCCAAAAATCTGAGTGGCCGTGTCGTAAGAAAATGATGCGGATTCGAACACACCAGCGTTGTTCACAATTCCAAAAGGATCGGGTACATTTGTCGTGTCCCCCTGCTGCCAGGTGTAGTGATACTCGGTATCGCTAGCAAATGCTGCAGAAGTTGAAAGAAGAAAAACACCAAGAATTGCAATCGCAGTAACCAACATGCGATGGGTGCTCAAAGATTTAGCGAAGTTGTACATAACCCCTCCGTGCTTCGCGGTAGTAACAATCACCGTGGGAGGGTAATACTTTGCTGATCGCTACTCAAACGATCTGACTGGAATTGTTTGACGAAGAGAGGGGGTAGCCTTAGTGTTCCTCAAAATCGTCAAGTTGATCGGACAGCGCTTCTAATTCTGCGCGCGCTGAGGCTGTAAGGGTATGTTTTTTTTGAAGAAGCAAATCTCTAAGTGCCCTGACCCGGTCTTGATATGCTTTGAGTTCATCAAGTTTTTTAGATATGTCTTGAACCGCGTTCTTGGCAGAAGCCACTGATTTTAGGTCAGTTTTTGGGAGAGGGAGCCCGTTACGTATCTCTTTCAAGAGCCCCGGCACGAACTCTTCTATACCGGTAAAGGCCGAGTCCTGATTTCGTGGGCTATCTACCTTTAGTTTTTCAATTTGGGATCTTAATGAGGAAGATTTCGATTCATTCGCCAAGGCGCCACTCCGTGAACATTGCCCCTCTTTCGATGAGTGGTAAGGTGAATGCGATTCCACTCATGAAATAAAGATTGGAATATCAGGTGTCTACGAAGCCTCCGTACGACATCCCCCGTATGAAAATTCGCGAACGAAAGTCCGCGAGCGAGCAGTAGCCCACCAATACTTATTGCGGAAAGGCTGTTGAAGAGGCGGAATCGACTAACTCAGGGACTTTAAGGCAGCAGCATAATCGGGCTCTTCAGCTATCTCGGATACGAGCTGGGAATGAAGGACCTTACCCTCACTGTCAATCACCACTACCGCCCGAGCAAAGAGTCCCGAAAGAGGTCCGTCCACAATTGCGATTCCTAAGTTCTCCCCGAAGGCTTCATCGCGATAAGCCGAAAGTGGAATTACATCTTCCAGTCCTTCTGCGCCACAAAATCGCTTTAATGCAAAAGGGAGGTCTTTGGAGATGCAGAGCACCTTCACACCATCTAAAGTAGAAGCTTTTGCGTTGAATTCCTTTACGGAAGCAGCGCAAACAGGAGTATCGATGCTCGGAAAGCAGTTCAGAACAATCTTCTGTCCCGGAAAGGAGTCGCGAGTAACTGCTTCGAGATTGGTATTCACTAGGGTGAACTGCTCAATTTTTCCACCAACAGTTGGAAGGCTTCCAGAGGTATTACATGGGTTCCCCTTAAGAGTTATCTGCGCCATCGGAATTTCCTCCATTAAAATGAGATCCTAATTCCTACACCAGGAAAGGAAAAGAGTCGAGGCCTTCATGAAAAGCTAATGTGCTGGTTTTGGGGAATTTTTACTAAGAAGTTGAGGATTATTGTTAAGAAGAGGGTCAGGCGACAGTATTCAGTCGAAGCACCTCATCTTCTAACTCAGTGAGCTTCTTAATGACGGTGAGATTGGTAACCACGGCTTGTTCACTGCGATTAATATCTATTAGCGACTCCGCAAGACTACCTGCCGACGGGGCGTTTTCACTGGTTGAGAACCCTGCTATTTCGGACGCTCGCTGTCCAATATTTTCTAGTTCTTTGTGTATTGCCTGAAGAGCCGTGGAGAATGGGTCGTTAATATCCATATACGGTAAAACGGCTACAAATCGTTAGGACCTTATAGATTGAGCCGTAAAAACAGAACTCGTCGCAGGACTTTAGGGCTGAGCATCCCTTAAACGGACAAGAACTCAGCAAATTGCACCAGTGGATTCTTCTCTGCTGCGTGATCTTTCTCCCAATTACTCGTATAGAGCATTATTTTCTGGCCATCCCGATCGGTCGCGAGAAGAGCACCAGAAGGCCTGTCGAACCCCGTTACGTCGCCCAAGAGCCAGACTCCGTGCCGGTATGGCATCGACTCTCGCACGGTATCAACACCGTATTCCGTCTTCAACCGAAATTCGAGAACCTCAAACTGTAGCGGTCCCACAGCAGCAACGAGCGGCCCTTGTACGGTTTCGTTTAGTGGCTCAAGAATGAGAACTGCTCCCTCGTCTCGAAACTGCTTCATCCCCTTCTCGAACGCCTTTCCTTTCATTGCATCTTTAGGCCGGAGTCTACACACCACCTCAGGGGGGAACTTCGGAAGAGGGGGATATGCGAAACCACCTCGGACCGAGACCGTATCTCCAATTGCAAAAACCCCAGGATTGACAACGCCCACGATATCACCTGGGAAAGCAGCGTCCACGGTTTGTCTCTCTCCCCCGAACATATTGTGAGATCTCGAGAGGCGTACATCTTTCTTTGACCGAGGATGTTTTACGACAAGGTCTCGTTCGAACATCCCCGAACATACGCGGATAAATGCCATGCTGTCTCTATGCTTCAAATCCATGTTCGCCTGAATTTTGAAGACATATCCACTAAATGCTTCTTCGATAGGATTGACCTTAGTTTCGGTATCGGTTGTTTCACCGTTCGCAACGAGCACGCGACGCGGTGAAGGGAATGGAGCTAGCTCCGCGAAGGCGTCAAAAAAAGGTTCAATC
>JAGRAT010000111.1 GCA_020434495.1 Bdellovibrionales bacterium
TGAAATCGCTGCGAGCATCATTTTGGATTCTCGCTCCGCTTCTTGCCAGGGGCGGGGCAGCCCGCGTGGCGATGCCTGGGGGCGATGTCATAGGAGCACGTCCAGTTGATATCCACTTACAAGCTCTTACCGAGATGGGTGCTGAGATTAGTGTACGGAACGGTGTAGTAGTCGCCTCTGCTCCCCATGGATTGCATGAGGCGAATATTGTTTTTCGCTTTCCCTCTGTTGGGGCTACTCACCAAATTCTCATGGCAGCATCGCTTACCCCTGGCACGACTGTTATTCGTAATGCCGCGAAAGAGCCTGAAGTGGTTGCGTTGGCTGATGTCCTTCAAAAAATGGGTGCTGACGTTGATGGGGCCGGAACATCTGAGATTGTTATTCGTGGTCGGAGTGAGCTTGGAGGCTTTTCGGCTGATGTGATCGGTGATCGAATTGAGGCGGCTTCTTACGTGCTGTCTTGTATCGCAGCTAAGGGGGATATCCGTATATTCGGTTTCGACCCGAGTCACTTTGGAGAATTCACCTCAATGCTGGAAGAGCTTGGCGCGCGATTGGAAGTTCTTGAGGGCTCTGGATTGCGAGTCGAGATGCGCGGTCGTCCGTGTCCTATTCATGTAACTACCGGCCCATACCCACACTTTGCAACGGATATTCAGGCACCTCTCCTTGCTGCCCTAACCTTGGCTGACGGGGAGAGTACGGTGAAAGAGACGGTGTATGAAGGTCGATTTGGACATGTTTCGGAACTTTCGCGAATGGGGGCGAAGCTTTCTCTCTCCGGACAAACAGCAACGGTTCAGGGCGTCCCAAAACTCCTCGGTGCAACTGTTGAAGCTCGAGATATTCGAGCAGGTGCAGCCATGGTGGTTGCTGGATTAGCGGCGAGTGGACGAACCGTCATTGAGGAATGTCAGCATTTGCGGAGGGGATACGAACGTATAGAGTCAAAGCTTCGAGGGCTTGGGGCTCATGTGGTGAGCTCGGCCGATGAGCAGGAAGAGCTTAGTCTTGTGGGCTGTTAGCGTTCATGGAAGATGAAAAGGATTGCATTCGAGCGAGCAAAAGAATTGATTTGGGGGGGAAGTCAATATCTCAGCAACTCGGCTTGAGTATCACCCCCAAACTCACCTTTGATCCAGATCGATTTGTGTTGCACTCGGGTGTCCGAGCTGTTGCGGAAGCTTTGCTCTCACGGTGTCTGGATGTTTCGAAGCACTATCCTCTCTGTTCTGTTGTCGGAGAAAATCGAAGTGGGAAAACTCATTTTGCACACTACCTCGCTAGTAAACTTCGGCCTTCTCATGGAGATAGGGTCGCCCTTTTGCGAGGATCCGAGCTGAATGAGTTTGTCACGGATGGGGGGTTGGTGTTAGCACAAGAGGCGCAACTCGTTCTTCTTATTGATGAGGCGGATGGAATCCTCTCCCAGTATTCGAAGGGGCGTTCTGGAACTCTCGTCAATGTTGTGGAAGCACTGCGCAAGCATCACGGATCGATTGTCTTCTTTCGTAAGAATTTAGTAGACGAATACTCGTTTGACGAGCATCTCTTGAGTCGCTTTCAAGCAGGAATCGAATTCCCCCTTGAAGAGCCTTCGAGAGATGAGGCACTAGAACTTCTTCAAGTGATGGCGATACAGAGAGGATTTAAGTTTGCAGAGTCAAAACTTCGATTTCTCGAAAAGCGCCTCAGTATCAGTATTCAAGAGATAGAGTCTTATCTCGAGCGGGTTCAACTACTCACCCGAGTAAGGGATGATAAGGTAAATTTCTCGCTGCTTGACGATGCATTGTAAAGACGATGCATTGTAAAGACGATACCTCGTAAAATGGAGAGGGTTGTGAGACCGAAGTTTTCTACTTTGCATTTATCCGAGCGAATCCCTACCTACTATTCAAACAGCTTTTTTTCGTGGGATGACGCTGATTTCGAAGTCTGATTCGAAAGCAAGTTCGCTGAACGGGTCGACTTCTTCCGGGACAAAGTCTGATTCCAGAGGTGCAATTCGCCGATTTTCGGAAAGTCGGCCAATTGCAATCTTAAAATTATCAACAGGAGCTGATTGACGAACTACCCCCCTTTTGGGATCGAAAGTGATCGCCACCTCGTCAATCGGTTCAAAGCTCGTATCATCAAACCGAAATCTCTCAAGGAATCCTTTTACTCCTGGTGGTGGTCCAGGCGGTAAAGAGAGTTCGCTAGGATCTGTTGAGCGATGGTATTTGGAAGCGAAATACTCCTTGTCCTCGGGGGTTAGTTCGACTCGATCATCTAGTGGGAAGGAAGTCACGGTTACAGCGATCTCTCCCTCCTCAGAGAAGTGCTCTACATAGGTAAAGTGGTGACCGGTATCAAAGCGAGCCACGATAAGTTCTCTTTGTGTATCCGGATGTGTGAGTGCCTGTGTGAGTCGTTCTTGAATAAAAACGATGTCTTTTTCGCGGAGGTCAACGGAAGGAGGTATCCCAGCTACCATGAATAAGTCCTTTTGGTAATCAAGGTCAGTTTCAGGGTACAAGCCTTAACACCCAAACCAAACAGAGTGTTAATCTTCAAGCAGAATACGATACTTGAAGCAGTTTGCACTATAAAATCTTCCCCTTCCAACATTCTTGAATTTAGTTCGTTATTACTGGTAGTTATGGACTCTCCTCGACAGGGGTGGTGAAAAGCTGGGTATGGCGGCATTGTTGGACAGTATGCATTTTCCAGGGAGATGTAATGGCGAAGACCCCTTCAAATATGATTGATCTCGGCACCCCCGCTCCGGATTTTTCCCTTCCCGATGCTGTTTCTGGAGCGACTGTATCTCTCGAGGATTATGCCTCGAAGCAGGGGGTGCTGGTGATGTTTATCTGTAACCACTGCCCGTTTGTTATTCACGTTCAAGAGGAGCTCGTGAGGCTCGGTCAAGACTTTGAAGGATCAGCTCTTCAGATCATCGCGATTAGTTCTAATGATGTTGCGAACTATCCAGATGACGCACCTGAGAAAATGAAAGAGCGCGCTCGAGAGGCGGGATATCTCTTTCCTTATTGTTATGACGAGTCGCAGCAAGTTGCGAAGGCATACGGCGCAGCCTGTACCCCAGATTTCTTCTTGTTCGACGCAGATCGAAAGCTCGTTTATCGCGGACAGTTAGATGGTAGCCGTCCAGGGAATGATGTCCCAGTTACTGGACATGATTTGCGGCAGGCAATAGAAGCAATGTTGTCGGGGCAACAAGTCTCATCGGAGCAACAACCTAGTATCGGTTGCAACATTAAGTGGCGTTAGACGACGAAGGCTCTAAAACAGCAAACATTCACCGGCATTTTGTGGGTTGGAATGAGCCACTGCTTCCTGCTGCCGCTCGCTGGTTGGTGAAGTATGGACGGAAGGACGGGGTATGTTGGTTAAAGGATCTTCTGTGCGTTCTGCCGGGAAAGCGAGCTATTCGCAGATTGCGCGAACTTATCACTGAAATTGCAGAGCAAGAAGGAATTCATGTCGTTCCTCCACATTGTATAACTGTTGGCGCGGTACCAGAGATCCTTGCTGGATCCGCAACGGAAGTCTTGTCACCAATGGAATCGGAGGAGATTTGGAGAAAAGTTCTCTCTCGAAATACGACGGTAGTGAAGGCCATTCGTTCGAGTGAAATTGAAAATGGGAGCATCGCAAAGGAGCTCGCAGCCCTTCGGGAGCTTCTTGGAAGCGAAGGACTGACATTTTCAACAGCCTTAGATCGACTGTTGTCGAGTCCCGAAGTCTTTGTCGATGAGGACCGCTGGAGAGCTCTTGTCCATCTCGAAGCGGAATTTCTTGCCGCACTGAAAGAGCTCGATCTCTGCGATCGAACCACGCATCGATTGTCACTCCTTCGAGAGGCTTCTTGGCCAAAGCGTTTTGAAGCCGTGGCTCTCGTAGGAACGGTTGACAGTCCGGGCATTCCTCATCGTTTTCTTGAAAAGTTTGAAGGGGAGACACACCTTCTTCTTCCACTTTCAGAGGAGCACTCCAATGGGATCGGTGTTTGGGGAACTCTTGTCCCGTCATATTGGTTAGAACATCACGACAGGATGGGATTGCCAAATATCCAATGGCATTCAACGCTCTCTCCTGAGGTAGAAGCCTCCTGCATAGCGAGAGAAATCGATTCCGAACTTGCTCTTGGGAGATCCCCGCAAGAATTAACGGTTGCATTTGCTGACGAGGGAGAGCTTCCAGTCGTTTGCGAGACTTTTCGAGCCTGTGAAATCTTTTTTCATTCATTTAAAGGTGTCGATTCGCTGTACGCTACCTTCGCTAGTTGGTGTCGAAAGCTTGCCATATTTGTGCAGCACGGAACCTTCGATTCCTTTGTAGAGTTACTGAAGAATGAATGGACAAGTGATGTTTTTCATTCATTGGAAGGATTTGATTCATTTTATGAGCTAGAACACTTAGGTACATCCGCCTGTTTCTTTCGTACGTTTCCCCTTGATCTGTCTCAGATGCCGAAACTTCCTTCGCCAGCGGTGGAGTTACTTCAGGAAGGAGCTGCGCTGTACCAAAAATTTAGTGGGAAGCTCTCACCACTGGATTGTATTCAACGAGTACAGGAGCTCTTTTACGAACAGGAGAATCTTCACTCTGAGAAGCAGACCTTGCTCGTTACCGTCCTTCGGTCGTACGGGGATCAATTTAAGGCAACTTCGAATATTTCAGTATTTGGGAAGACATTCGCAGGAGAGCACCTTGCCGAGTTAGCGAAAGCAGCCGAGCTTGCTGGAGTTGGAATGCGGCACGATGAGGAGGTCTCTGTAGAATTCCTTGGATGGTTGGAAACGCTCTTTGATGATGCACCGGTCCTTATCGTTGCGGGCTTCCATGACCAAGCTGTTCCAGCTGTTAGTCGAGAGAGCGCCTGGCTGCCAGGAGCGGTTAGAAAGCTTTTGAATCTTGAACCAGCAGAGCAGAAGTTTGCTCGAGACTATTTCTATGCTCTTCATGCGATTTCATCCCGGGAACATGTGCGGTTTTCTTTTTCGCAAACAAGCCTGAATGGTGATTTTCAAAAACCGAGCCGTTTGCTTTTTGGTGGCGACAACGCTTCCCTGCTTGACACCGCAAAGAGATCCTTTATTGATCCCCCTGTGATGGAGCGGGTGAAGCTCGTTTCCGAGCCATTTGGGAACGCCCCAGATCCATGGATTCTCGCGAATCCTTTCAAGGGTTCGGAGACGGGGCCTGACGCTCTTTCCGTTACCTCTTTTAGGGATTATCTCGCTTGCCCGTTTCGTTTTTACCTTCGGCATGTCTTAAAGCTTGAAGCTCAAAACGGGATTCGAGAAGAGCTCGATCCTCTGCTGTTTGGGAATCTCTTTCACGAAGTCGTTGCCTCGTTCGGCTCGTCAACTTTTCGTGATAGTGATGATTCGTCACTTATTAGCAATTTTCTCTCAAACGAGTTGGAGCGACAGGTGATGCGTCTTCTTGGTGGGAGAAGCAAGCCTCCAGTGAGCGTTCAGTTGTTGAACCTGGAAGAGCGATTGCATAGCTTTGCTTCAGCGCAAGCTGAATGGAGGAAGCAAGGATGGGCTATTAAAGAAGTAGAATGGAGTTTCTCTAAACAGAGAATTGCTCTTTCCCATGATGCGGGATCCACCACTGTTCTCGGTCGAATCGACCGAATTGACTACCATGAGCAGATGGATTCATGGATAGCTCTCGACTATAAAACCTCAGCGAAGCGAGTGGCCCCAGATGCTGCGCATCGAAGCGCTGATGGATGGATGGATTTGCAGTTGCCGCTCTACCGATATGCGTTGGAGAGTGTCGGGAAGGGGTCGAATATTTTAGCTGGGTATATCGCTTGTCCTGCCAAGGCCGAAGAGGTTTCCTTCCTTGAGGCGCGGTGGAGTGACGAGATGTTTGCGGAAGCGATAGAAGTAGCAAGATCGGTGAGTTGTTCTGTTCGCCGAGCTGAGTTCTGGCCACCTTCTCAGGATATCCATCCACTGGACGATTTTCGAGATCTCCTCGGGTATGGTCAGTATGGTGCCCTCGTTGGACAGGAGGAGTCCGTCGAATGAGTTTAGCGTTTCAGCCACTGCAACTGTGCGAAGCGAGTGCCGGCTCGGGGAAAACCTTTCAACTTGCTCATCGATATGTTTCGCTTCTTGCTCATAATCAAGATCCGGATTCCATTCTCGCCTCCACCTTTAGTCGAAAGGCTTCCGCCGAGATTTTTAATCGTATTCTTTCTCTGTTAATTCTTGCTGCGGAAGATGAAAGTGCTGCGAGGGAAATTGCTGAGCGAATTGGTGTACCGCCATTTACCTCTTCCCTCGCCGTTGATCTGTTGAGAAGAGTGTTGAAGCAGCTTTCGACTCTTCCCATCGGCACTCTAGATTCTTACGCGCAGAGAGTAGCTCGACTCTTTGCTGGAGAGATCGGTTTACCGAGTGATTGGGATATCCCTTCAGTGACAGAGGAGAATTTGCTCAACGAGGAAGCGTTGCGTGAGGTACTGGAGGCTCACACCGACTCTGAACGGAAGCAGCTGTTTTCGCTCATTACTTCCCCCGATGCTTCGCGAACGGTATTTTCTCGATTACACGGAAAACTTTCAAAGCTCTCGCTCATAGCCGCTGCAGGATCTCCCTCCGACTGGAGTTGGAGCTATGAAGATCTCAGTATTGAAGTTCCAGCAGGCGCGGATCGGGAGGAAAAGGAGCTATTACAAATTTTTAAATCACTTGAGATCCCAACGACCAAGGCTGGGGCGCCAGATAAGCGGTGGCAAAAGGCCCTGGAGTCCAGTGTGCAACTCGTGGAGAACGGGGACTGGGTTGAATTCATCTCAAAAGGGGTAGCTCTGGCGATTCTCAATGGTTCAGATACTTTTCAGTCAAGAGAGATCCCCGATAGATGGGTTGATGCGTTCTCCCGCGCTCTAAAACTCGCTCGGTATTCTTTGGGAGACCTCCTCATTCGTAGAACAGAAATTGTCCGAAATTTCCTCTCTACATACGGTGAGAAGGTGTTTTCTCTAAAGGTTCAATATCGATCTTTTGGGTTTAGTGACGTAAAGCATACTTTAAGTTCGTCAATGGAGAGGATTGATTTTCAGCATCTCTTGTACCGATTGGATCGACGAATTCAACACGTTCTCCTTGATGAGTTTCAGGATACTACGGCTGCTGAATGGCACATGCTGCAAATGTTGGTGGATGAGATCGCTAGCGATCCGGGTGGAACGAGGTCTCTGTTCGTGGTTGGAGATCCAAAGCAGAGCATTTATGGCTGGCGTGGAGGATTGCCGGAGCTCTTCTCTCAGTTGCGAGAGCGATATTCATCAATGGCACTCTCAACTCTTGATCATAGCTACCGTTCGAGTCCGGTGATTGTGGATCGATTAAATGAGGTGTTTTTAGGGCTGAATGACTGCCGAGCGTTGGGTGGGTATGAGGAGACCGTTCAGCAGTGGATGGAGCACTTTACGGAGCATCAATCGGCAAGGGGAGAACTTGCTGGGTTTTCCTCGGTTCGTATTATTTCCGAGGAAGAAGATGCCGATGTCGGGAGAGAAGGTGTCCTGGCCCGGGAAGTTTCTCAGTTACATCGGGAGAATCCTCATTTGGAAATAGCGGTACTTGTACGTACGAACAAGGAGCTCGCTCCATTTGTGTATGCGCTTGAACGGGAAGGACTGCCGGTTAGCGCTGAAGGGGGAAGCGCTATTACTGATTCTCCGGTTGTGCTCGCTCTGGTTCATTGCCTCCATCTCCTCTCGTATCCTCGAGATTCTCGAAGTCGGTATCATGTTCAGACCACTCCACTCGGGGCATTTCTCGAGGAGCATTTCGAGTCGATTGACAGAGCACTTCAGCCGCTTCGTGATCGAATTGCTGGAGAGGGGATTGCTGGCTGTCTTCGATACCTTGCTCGAGGTTTTTCAAGCGCAAGCTGCACCAAGGATGAAACTCGATTTGAGCAACTCTTTCGCCTTGCGCTTCTTGCGGATGAAAAAGGTGGTGGCACCCTGGAGGAATTCCTCAAAGAAGTTAGGGCCCATCGAGTTGAGGAGGCGGCACATGGATTCATTCGAGTAATGACGATTCATAAATCAAAGGGACTTGAGTTTGATGCTGTGTTTCTTCCTGAGCTTGGATACCCCCTGAACCGAGTTCAGGAAAGAGATGTTCTGAAAACTCCGGAGAGTTCTACCGGTCCCCACCGCGTCATCCTTTATCCCGATCGGCAAATTCGTGCTCTTTTTGCTCCCTTGCAACAGATGTATGAGGAGTGTGTTCATGCACAGCTGAAAGAGGAATTGTCTGTGCTCTACGTCGCCATGAGCAGAGCTAAGCACGCCCTCTACTGCTATCTTTCCAGTAAGGAGGAGCGAGGAATCACCGCAGAGGCCATCGTTGCTAGTCGTTTGCTTTGTCCTCCAGAACAGTGCAGAGAAGTTGGAGATGCTACGTGGTATCGGCGTGCAGAGAAAATGCAGGGTGGGACCTCATTCCCGTCGAAGGGTAAGCTGACACTAAAGAGCGCAGTGAAAAATAGATGCCGAATACGCTTCTTTCCCGTTGAAAATCCCTCTCAATCTGTCAGCAACATAGGTTTGCGTTCTTTGAGTGATAGCGAAAAGCGTGGGAGGACGCTCCATCAGGTATTTGAACAGATAGAGTGGGTTTCAGAATTCTCTGTCGGCGACCATTCTCAAGGGCTGTCGACGGAAGATGTTCAGCTCCTATCGAGATTGCAGGAGTCCCCGTTCTTGGAAATCCTCATCAAAGAGCGTTATCAGAATTCAGGGAGTATCCGCATTTACCGTGAACTCCCGTTTTCTTACTTTGTTCGGCGTAGGAATAACGAGCGGCATCTCATGAGTGGAGTTATTGATCGTGTGGTTGTGACAGAACACGGTGGCGTTGAGGTGATGGAGTTCAAGACTGGATATCTTTCGGAGAGCAGCGAGGTGCTTCGTCAGAAATTTTCAGAGCAACTGAGTGCATATGCTGAAGCGGTCCAGCGAGTCTTTCCAGAGTCTGCTCGAGGGATAAAGTTGTTTCTTCTCCTGATAGACAGAGGAGAAGTTCTTGAGTGCTCACCTTGAAATGCTCGTTAAAAATGACTAAATGATCAGTTCAGAGTAAGATTTTATTCGCAGCAGTTGCCGTTTGTGGACAACTGTTAGATTTCATTGCTGTTTTTGGGGGATGCTCTCAGTAACCCCGATTCGAGTGGAGAACTGAAAGATGCCGATTTACCTTTATGAACGAGAAGACGGAACAACTTTTGAGAAGATTCAGAAGATGGCTGATGAGCCGTTGTCAGTTTGCCCAGAGACTGGGCAGAAGGTGAAGCGAAAGTTGACTACCCCTGCTGTGCATTTCAAAGGCAGTGGCTTTTATCAAACCGATTATAAATCAAGTAGTAGCAGCCCAAGCGGTAGCGGAAATAGTAGTTCCAGTAGTAGTGACTCTTCCTCGAAGGAGAGCAGTTCTGGTGCTAGCTGTAATGGTGCAGGTCCAGCCGGTGGTTGCGGTGCGTGCTCCTCAAGTCCTGAGACGAAATAAAAAAGAGCCTATCCCAAATAAGAAAATTTTGAATTCTTTGAGAGCTC